>NZ_VOZV01000001.1:0-243725 GCF_013419565.1 Acinetobacter sp. YH12072
CCCACCGGGAAGCCGCTCTAAATTTCTGTCCAACATGGTGTACTTTAGCAAGTTGTTCAAAATCCTGTCGCACAACAGGTTTAATTAGCTCATGAAATACGGTATTCTGATGTGACAAAACCTGAATCCTGGTCGTTAAAGTGTTTGTTTGCACTCATATTTTAACTGTTAGGACTCAGGTTTTTTTATTTAAAGCAAACTATGGGACAGCAGTGGGCTCTAGAGCCTCTTTTTTATTTGAGTTATAAGTTTATGTAAGTTGTAGGAATCTTGTGTAATCAGAACCTTATAGAGTGTTGTGAAAACAATAAAATACCCACCAAAGTTCAACAATATCCTTTAATCCCTTCCATATAAACTACGCATCTGTTGAATGATCTAGGGACACATATCATGTTTACAGATGGAAGAATTAAAACCTATGATGCTGTACGTGGAACTGGAAGTATTGAATTGGCAAATAATGCGCAGGAGCTTAATTTTCAGTTAGACCAACTACCTTCACCTGAAATCGCGCCTCAAGTCGGAGAACGACTTAAATTTAGAATTATTGAAGAGCAAAACACGATTCAACTGGACAATATGGTACGTTTGGATATCAAGCGTCAGGAAGAGTTCGTCTCTGAAGTGGTCGCATTACCATCTCTAGCTTCTACTACGATAGTTAATTCGGCACGCAATACTATTTTCTTTAGTCCCACACTCTGGTTGATTCTGGTAACAGCGATTGGATTTATAATTTTTGGAGAAATTTAAGTTAGGTTCTCATTTATTAAGATATTTGTCTCATCCTTCAAATAAAAAAAGCATCTTACGGTGCTTTTTTATTTTTAGAATTTAAAACGCTTTTTGAATACAATAGTTAAAAATATCAAACAATAGAGTGAATTATGTTTTTAGAGGGGAAGATCAAGACCTATAACGAAGAACGAGGTTTTGGTTTTATTGAGATAGCGGGTGAGTCAAAAGATTTATTCTTCCATATTAAAGACTTTCCAAATAAGAATGTGCCACCAAAAGTTGGGGAAAGGTTAAAGTTTCTCAAAGTACAGGATGCAGGCAAGTTTAAAGCAGACAATATTGTGCGTTTGGATCTCAAAACGGAAACCCCTCGACATACGCCTCCTCAGTCACGAGCATTAGAAAATAAGCCTCGTATTACTCAACGAAAACAATCTCAAGAGAAGAAAAGTAGCTTTAGCACTTACATTGGACTTCTGATTATGATTGGCTTAGCCTATGCGGTTTATAACAAATATCAGGATTGGCAAAGCAGCAGAATACAGCCAGTAGAAGTGCAACGTATAGTTGAAGAACCACAAGTACAGCAGAATTTTAGCTGTGATGGACGACAGCATTGTAGTCAAATGAGTTCATATGAAGAAGCTTTATACTTTTTAAGAAATTGTCCAAATACCAAAATGGATGGTGATGGCGATGGGATCCCATGTGAAAGCCAATTTGGACATCGGTAAATAAAAAAAAGCGCCAAAAGGCGCTTTTTTTTATTGAAAGTGAAATTTATGCTTCACAGAATTTCATAAAGGCTTTAAGACCTGGTCCTTGATATTTTTGGCGGTGTACCAGCATAAATAAAGGACGGGTGAGTGACCAGAATGGAGTATTCAGAATGACCAGTTGACCTTTTTCCTGCAAAGGTTCAATCGCCAGCTTGGAAATACAGGACATCCCTAAACCACCTGCCACAATCTTCAGAATCGCTTCATTATGACCTAGAGTCAGACGAATATTGGCATCAGGTACATCTTTTAAAATGGCATTATCAAAGACTTCACGAGTTCCTGAACCTTCTTCACGTAAAATCCATTCAACCGATTTAAAATCTTCAGCAGTGAGCGGACGGTTTAGCTGAGCTAGAGGATGATCCGGCGCACAGCATACTGCCAGTTCATCATCGCGCCAATGAATACATTGCAGTTGTGGTAAATGGCAAGAACCTTCAATCAGGGCCAAATCTAGCTGGAACTGATTTACGGCTTCGATCATTTGACGGGTATTGCCGACCTGCAGTTGCAAGTGAGCCTGTGGCTGGATTTTCAGGAAATCCGCCATCAGATCTGGCATCAGATAGTCGGAAATGGTCAGCGTCGCACCGAGACGAAGGTCAATGCTTTGCAGTTCACCTTTGGCTGCCTGCTCGAAAGCTTCACAGCGGCCAAGGATTTCAAGAGCTTGCGGGAGAAGAAAACGACCTAAGTCATTGAGCTGTAAACGCTTACCAAGACGGTCGAATAAAGGCGCGCCAAGACCATCTTCTAAATCTGCTAAAGCCATACTCGCCGCACTTTGGGTGAGTTTGACTGCATCACTGGCTTTGGTGACGGTGCCTTCTTGAGCAACTGCTACAAAAACAGCCAACTGGCGTAAAGTCATGCGCATGAATAGAGCCTTAACATTTAAAAAATATTAATAAATTATGCTGTCATGCTACCATGAGCATAGTCTTTGATGCCACGTTTGAATCATGTCTATTGAAAAATTTAGCTTAGAAAAGGTTTTATCTGTACACCGTTGGACCAATACGCTGTTTAGTTTCACCATGACCAGACCTGCGCATTTCAAGTTTACGGCAGGACAGTTTGCGCGTATTGGCTTGAAAGTGGGGGATGAACTGGTCGTTCGGGCATATTCAGTCGTGTCATCGCCTTTTGATGAAACGCTGGAATTTTTTTCGATTGTGGTTCCGGAAGGGAAATTTACTTCGAATTTACAACATCTTAAAGTAGGCGATGAACTCTACTTAGAGAAAATTCCCTATGGCTATCTGACTTTGGCGCGTTATCAATTGCCATTACCACAAGATTTATGGCTGCTTGGCACAGGTACAGGTCTGGCACCATTTTTATCCATGCTGCAAGACTTTGAAACCTGGAATAAATATAAACATATTAACCTGGTTTATAGCGTCCGTACGCAAGACGAACTGGCTTATGTCGACCGTATTCAGGAAATTGCTGAGAGCTTTGGCGAAGGCCATACAGGTTTTAAATTTATTCCAATCATTACCCGCGATCCTGAAGCAGTGCTTCATCATCGTTTACCTATTTTGATTGAGAATGGGGAACTTGAACGGGCAGCAGGACTTCAGCTTAATCCTGAAACCAGTCACGTGATGCTCTGTGGTAATCCGGAAATGGTTGAAGATACCAAAGAAGCGCTAAAAGCACGTGGCCTGACTATGAACCGTCGTGGTGAAGGAAATATTGCGGTAGAGAATTATTGGTAATCCTTTATCACCCTCTCGTTGGGAGAGGGATGGGGTGAGGGTTCTTAAATAATTTACCTCTCCCTAACCCTCTCCCAAGAGGAGAGGGAATAAAACCTTTTCTCTTTATTAAAGGAGGAGGGGGGAGTGAATTTAAAAACAAAGAATTAAATAAACCGAATTTAATCCCTCCCACCCTCCCTTTAATAAAGGGAGGAGTTTTAGGCACAAAAAAACCTCCGTCATGAAGGTTTTTTTACTATTCAGGAATTAATGTACAAACATATCCATAAAGTCACGGATTTCCTGAATGGCAGTATCTGTATCGGTCGTTAACCAGGTCGGCTCAAAGAAACCAGCATAATGTTCGATTCGATCCGCAGGCACAACTAGACGTACCGGACAATCTTCTTCCAGTAGGCGCCATGGAATAATTGGAACGTCATTATCTAGCCAGGCCGCAACATTCCGTACATCAATGACCATGGCATTAATGCAGTCCGGAAAAGGCATTACCGACATCTCTTCAGTACGGCGGCGGAAATATTCCAGATCCTGCCAGCGTAGCATAAAACTTGGTTTGCTAAATTCAATGATTCCAATCAGATGCTGATCACGAGTGTAGTGCAAAGCACATTGATGTGTGACGTCAGTGTCAAGATCAAGCGATACACTCTGTTGACGATACGCCATAAAACTCGGGTGCATGAAAAATAAGGTGGATAATTATAACGTATTTTGCGCAAAGTAGCAGGTATATTGAAAAATGGTATTTTTACAGCATGTTTTAGCCCACTTAGAATGTGTTTAAAATTTAATAAAATCATAGTGGTATATTGTTTGTTTTATAGACAATTCAACTCCTGATAAATCAGCTAAAAACCGGCAGTATCAACTGTCTGGGAAGAGAGTTTCTAACCATAAGACCATAGTATGTTCAGGCTAGAAAATGCCTTTTTTTGAAACTAATACCAAGTTCATCAGACTCATACATATAACTTACATCCATTCACTATCTCACCATCTTTTGTCACAGAAGCTGTGATAACTGCTTGTTATGATAAAAATCTACTTATGAATAAGAAAGAGTGAGAATGGTCATGGTTGATGATTTTAATAAAAAACCACCTTTGCATGATCAGGCAGCAATTACGCAGAAGAAGCGCATTCCTGTCTATATCCTGATTTTGGTCGGTATCTTTTTACTGGCAGTCCTGTTCTATATGTTTGCAGATGTGAAGCCAGATGCGCCTGCGACCCAGCCTAATACACCAGTACCAGCGACTGAAGCCCCTGCCAATAATGGTAGTCCGGCGGCTACTCCAGGCGGTGAAAGCAATGAAGCAATGGCTACTGCAGATGATGCGATGACAGAAGCAACAGCCACTGTAGGCGAAATGTCACAAGATACAGCAGAAGCTACTGCAACTGATGCTCAACAGGCCACCCAATAATTGGAATTATTAAAAAAAGCTCTGGTTCATGACTAGGGCTTTTTTGCAATAGGTGGTGATGTTTTTCAAAGTTCTGTATCTCCAGGCAAGCTAAGCACAGGAAGTTCAAGCTTTATAAGCAATCGGAAAGAGCTGAAGATTTCAAAAATAAGCTCGTGAATTCAGACAAATAGCGTAATAACAAAGAGGGCAGAAAACATGAATGATTATATGAGAGGCCCACGTGGTGGCTATGATGCCATGTACTACTGGGATCAGTTTCATCCAATTCTTAGTGCAATTGCCATATTAGTCCTAGGTTGGATTATTGCATTACTCGTCTCGGCAGGTGTTAAAAAAATCTTGCAAAAACTAGGGACCAATACACACTTAAATGCAGCGACAGGACATCGCTCTAATGTCGAGAGTATTATCGCTCGTGTTGTGTTCTGGATTATTCTGATTATTGCGGTCATCGGTGCGCTTAACGTGTTGAATCTGACAGCAGTGAGCGGACCGTTCAGTAATATGATCCAGCAGTTCCTGCTCTTTATTCCACAATTGCTGGCGGCTGTTGCTGTGGCCTTTGTTGGGTGGATTGTGGCAAATCTGGTCAAAGTCGGCTTGCAAAAAATGCTTGATCGCACCCAGCTGGATGAAAAGCTGAGTGCCGAAGTCGGTGTCAGCCCAATTAGCCAAAATATCAGTGAAATTGTTTACTGGCTGATTTTACTGCTGTTCTTGCCAATCGTCTTGTCGATTCTAGGTCTACATGGTTTATTACTGCCAGTGCAGAACATGCTGACTGATGTTGTAAGTTATCTGCCTAATATCTTCATTGCTGCAGTTATTGTATTTGTCGGATACATTCTGGCAAAAATCGTTCGCGGTATAGTTGAAGGTTTGCTCAACAGCCTGAATATTCAACATCAAGCTGAAAAAGTCGGCATTTTCAAAAACTCGAATGTCGCTCAACTGATTGGTTCATTCATCTTCGCAGTTGTAATTATTACGTCATTAATCATTGCATTTGAAGCACTAGGTATCGAAGCAATTTCTCAACCAGCAACTGCAATGCTGTATGAGATCATGAATGCCATTCCAAATATCATTGCTGCTGCACTGATTCTGATTCTGGCTTATGTGGTGTCTAGACTGGTAGCACGTCTGGTAACTGAAGTCGTTGCCGGAACAGGCGTAGATGAAGTTCCAGCCAAACTGGATCTACAACGCTTCTTGGGCAAAACCAAACTATCAAGTCTGGTGGGTTATCTGATTGTACTGTTCACCATGCTATTTGCAGTTTCCGAAGCTGCGGACCGTTTAGGCTTTGAACAGGTGAGTGGCCTGATCGCGATGTTCATCTACTTCGGTGCAAACATCCTGCTAGGTGCTGTGATCCTGGTGATTGGCTTCTGGCTGGCCAATGTAGTTGCCAATATTGTGCAACGTGGTGAATACAACAGTTCACGCTGGTTAGCGAACCTAGTTCGTGTACTGATCATGGGTCTGGTCATTGCGATGGGTCTACGTGCCATGGGCATTGCTGACTCGATCGTGAATCTGGCCTTCGGTTTAACTCTGGGTGCTGTTGCTGTGGCATTTGCCTTGGCCTTTGGTCTCGGTGGCCGTCAACCAGCAGAACGTGTACTGACTGATTTGATCGATAAAGCTAAACGAGAAGCTAAAGAGCCGAATCCTTTGAAAAATGAAACTAATATCATGACTTCAGGCTTAGGTGCTGATGTCAGTGGTACTACAGGTGCAGGCAGTTCAACTACAGGAGAAAATATTGTGCCGAAGCAAGATCAATCACAAGATGACAATACGCCAATGCGTACCAATTTATCCAATAGTACGCCAGCGACCTTGACCACTGCACCGCAGGATGATGAAGCTTCAGGTGTAGATCAGGTGACACCTGATGTCGATCAGGCTGTACCGGATTCGCTTCAAGTTGATCCAACTCATCCACCAGCGAATAATCCATTTGGTTCTACAGGTGAAGAAGAACCGGATGTGGATAGTCATCCAAAAAAAGATGACCCGAATTAACCTGTTCTATTTAAACAAAATCGGCCACGCTTGAGTGGTCGATTTTTTTAATCCTGAGGAAATCTGAATGAATGCCAAGAAACCGAATAATCTGTTAGCACCCTTAGTAATTGCAGGCATTACCATTGGCTTTTTTACAGCTGCTTATCGATTTGTCTTTGTGAAAAGCAAACAGGATGAGCAGGCTGAAAAAGAGCTGGATAAGAAAATACCTGATCCAGACGAATTTAACTAAGCTAGAACACTGCTCAGTCACTACACATAGAATTTCTTTTTTAAAAAATATAGAATATTCAAGTGAATACTAAAATGATTTTGGTATTTTTCTTGCATTAAAAATATAAAGAAAAAGGAGATCAATAAGATGTGGAAAACATTGCAGCATAAATTCATGGCGCCTATGGCAGATCAAGTACCCTTACATCTGCAGGAGGCGGCTCAGAAAATGCAATTGACGATTGACCGTTTAGAAAATACGGCCAATCTCAACCTGTTTAAAACGGATTATCTGGAATAAGCGAAGTATTTTCTCTTCCCAAATCATCTTTGTATTAAACATATTCCGATGCGGCATGTGCTGATGACCATGCCCATTGGAAGTTAAAACCTCCCAAATGACCAGTCACATCCAGTATTTCGCCCACAAAATACAAGCCTTTCTGCTTTTTGCTTTCCATTGTTTTAGATGAAACTTCGGTTGTATCTACGCCGCCCAAAGTCACTTCAGCTGTCCGGTAACCTTCAGTTCCAGAAGGCTTCAGTTCAAAGCCACTTAAACGTTTGGCAATCTGTTCCAGCTTGTCATCACTAATATTGCCAATGGGTGTTTCAGCTACTTCAGTCCAGATCAGATTCTGTAATTCTAGTACTACACTTTTCGGTAAATATTCGGTCAATAGAGTGCGTAGCAGAACTTTAGGCTGACTCTGTTTTTTAGATTTAAAGAAATCAAACAGGTCGACACTTGGTAAGAAATCGACCTTAAAGCTTTGGCCAACATCCCAGTAATTTGACAGCTGTAGGGAGCTAGGGCCACTTAGGCCACGATGGGTAAACAGTAAAGCTTCAGTAAAACTGTTTAGATCATTAGACAGAGTGGCTTCGACTGCATTACCGCTTAGACGGGTGGTGATTTCCTTGAAACTATCCGAGAAAGTAAAGGGCACCAGACCGGCACGGGTTGGATAGACATGATGTCCAAACTGTTTGGCAATCTCATAGCCGATGCCTGAACCACCTAAGGTTGGAATAGACAGGCCACCTGAAGCAACCACAACCGATTCTACTTCAAAATATCCTAAAGAAGTGGCTACTTGAAATCCTTGATCGTCTACAGTGTTGATAGCTTTCACTTCGCAGTTGGTTTTGATCTCGACCAGACCGGTTTTGTCACATTCGGACAGCAACATCGCCAGAATTTCTTTAGCACCATTTAAGGTGAATAACTGTCCATGTTTACGTTCTTCATATTCGATGCCATATTCGCAGACCATGCTAATAAAATCCCAGTTGGTATAGCGGGTCAGTGCTGAAATCACGAAATGCGGATTATGCGAGATGAAATTTTCAGGTTCGACATAGAGGTTGGTGAAATTACATTTGCCACCACCGGACATCAGGATTTTCTTACCCACCTTATTGGCTTTTTCAACGACTACGACTTTACGACCACGTTGTGCTGCCATATAGGCCGTCATTAAACCTGATGCACCTGCACCTATGACCAAAACATCGTATTGCTGAACAGACATGACACACTCAAGGGAGAAGAAAGGGGAGCATTATAGACAATTTTATTTCAGCTTTGGCTATTCTTGAAAGGGGCTGCCCGAATTACAACGTGTTAGCGAATATTTATCATAAATAATTTGAAGCAGCTGGCGGATTCATGCATAGTTTTGTCATGCCTAAAAAATAATCACAATGAAAGGAATAATTTATGACGGATACGGCAGCATACAAACAATATAATCTGATCAGCTATATTCTTCATCTACTGGGTTTTTTCCTGGGAATAACCCCATTAATCGCCATTATCATGAATTATATCAAACGTGATGAAATGCGAGGCACCTGGCTGGAAAGTCATGTGGACTGGCAGATTAAAACCTTCTGGTTCAGCTTGCTGGGTTATATTCTAGGTGGGCTGCTCACCGTGATTCTAATCGGTTTTGTGATTATTTTTCTTGTCTTTGTCTGGCATGTCTATCGGCTGGTCAAAGGGCTAATTGCACTCAATGAAAATAATCCGATAGGCATTTAAGTTTCGATCAGAACTTTAAGCGATTTAAATATTTCGACCTTGTAGTCCACCAGTATGCAGGATCAGCAGTTTTGTTTCTGGTGGAAAGCAGCCTTTTTCAATCAGATTTGAAATTCCCAACAGCATTTTTCCAGTATAAATTTGCTCTAAGGGAATATCATATTCAGCTTCAAAGTGCTGTATAAACTGGATCAGTTCAGGAGTGGTTTTGGCATAACCACTGCAACAATAATCATCGAGAATGGACCAGTTTCTTTTCTTGGTCAGCTTAGCCACCTCCTCATTCAGGAAGTTGCCTTTTAAGGCAGAAAATCCTAATACCTGTTGATGAGGCTGGCTGGCTTCAATCAAACCTGTAATTGTGCCACCAGTGCCTACAGCACAGCAGATCACGTCAAATTGTGCATCGCCGTCCTTTAGAATCTCCTGACATCCCCGAATCGCTAATGTATTAGTACCGCCTTCAGGAATGATGTAATGTGCAGGAAAATTTTGTGCTAACGCTGTTAGATAATTAGCGTCCTGTTTACGTCGATATTCTTCACGACTCACAAAATGCAGTTGCATTCCGAATTGTTGTGCCAACGCTAAAGTGGGGTTTAAAGGCTGATGAGCCAGTTCTTCACCCCGAATAATGCCGACACTCTCAAAGCCAAACTGCCGTGCTGCAAACGCCGTTGCGGCAATATGATTGGAATAAGCGCCACCAAAAGTTAGCAGCTTTTTAAAGCCAAGTTGCTGTGCTTCCAGAAAGTTGTATTTCAGTTTAAAAAACTTGTTGCCTGATATTTGCGGATGCACCAGATCCAGACGGCGTATGGTTACAAACCTGTCTTTCAGCCAGATGCGCTGGTCTGGAATATGCTGGGCGATTTTTTCAAACATGGTATTTTCATAAGTTAAGAATGAGCAAATTATAGCGAAATAGAATCAGCAGGATGGCAGAATCATGAGCTCCTTAAACTAAGAATAAAATTTTGTAGATTGTCACAATTCATATGCTGAAAATTTAAACAAATTTGCTAATCTGAATCTTATAGGGAACTTAGAGGAGGATAGAATAATGAAAATACTATCCTGTACGATTTTAAGTGTATTGCTCTTAGTAGGCTTATCTGGCTGCGATGATCCTTTGAATAAGCCTAAAACTGATACACGAAGCATGATTATTGGCGGAGTGCCGGTGCATGACCATGATTATAAGATGCTTGATTCATCCCTCACCGCTCAAGACCAATTGAAGAAATAGCCGGATTTCGCACAAATATTGCATCATTTGTGTAGAAATATTAAAGCAAAATAAATTATTTTTACTTAAAATAAGCCATTCATTTTAAGTTTGGATGGTCACGTGGAATCATTTTGGATTTTAGGTTCAATTGCCTTTGCCCTCATGTTAGGTGCAATGAGCCCAGGACCGACTTCTATTTATGTAGCGAAAAATTCAATTGCGATCTCACGTAAGCATGGCCTATTTACAGCTTTAGGTACCGGAACAGGGGCGGCGATTTTTGGTCTGCTTGCAGTTTTAGGTTTGCAGGCATTTTTGCTGGCTGTGCCATCTGCCTATCTGGCGCTTAAAATTTGTGGTGGTTTATATCTGCTCTGGTTGGCTTTTAAAATTATCAAGCATGCCAAAGAACCGATCGATGCAGGCGATGACAGTCAAACTCAGATGTCCTTGCGTCGCGCCTATATGACAGGTTTGATTACCCAGCTCTCGAATCCTAAAATTGCCATTGTATTGGCCAGTATTTTTACTGCGCTTTTACCTAAAGAAATTCCAACTTACTTTTACTTTGTATTGCCGGTTTTATGTTTCTTTATTGATGCAGGCTGGTGCTCGCTGGTGGCCGTTGCACTTTCTGCCGAAAAACCACGTCGAGTATATTTGAAATTTAAAGCCGGTTTTGACCGTGCAGCAGGGGCGGTCATGACCGTGCTTGGCTTAAAGCTGATCTTTGGGATGAAGTAATTTTCTAATTATCGCAGACTATAAAAAAAAGCCCCAATGATTCGGGGCTTTTTTAATTTGGTGCTTAAAAAATATTTTCTTCAGAATTAGCGGAAATCCGGTGAATAGATAAATCCGCACCGGTAAATTCTTCTTCCTGACTCAGACGAATACCGATCAACACTTTCAGCAGACCATAAACCATAAATCCACCTGCCAGAGCCACTACAATCGCCAGAACTGTACCGAATAATTGTGAAATAATCGAAACACCACCCATGCCTCCGAGCCATTGCTGACCGAATACACCGACAGCAATTCCACCGAAAGCACCACATACGCCATGCAAAGGCCAGACCCCTAATACATCATCGACTTTGAGTTTATTTTGGGTATAGGTGAATAGTTTTACAAAAATCACGCCTGCGCTGATTCCGATAAATAATGCACCCAGTGGATGTACCACATCAGAACCTGCACAGATGGCAACCAGTCCGGCTAATGGGCCGTTGTGCAAGAAGCCAGGATCATCTTTACCCGCTACTTTTGCCGCAATAGTTCCACCGACCATCGCCATTAAAGAGTTAATTGCAACCAGTCCGGAAATGGCGTCCAGGCGCTGTGCACTCATCACATTAAAGCCAAACCAGCCAACAATCAAAATCCATGAGCCTAGAGCAAGGAAAGGGATGGATGAAGGTGGATGTGCAGTAATCCGGCCATCATTTTTATATCGACCATTGCGTGCACCCAGTAAAACGACCGCTGCCAGAGCAATCCAGCCCCCCATGCCATGCACGACCACAGAGCCGGCGAAATCATGGAAGCTGGCACCGAAGGTATTTGCCAGCCAGTCCTGGAAACCAAAGTTGCCATTCCAGATCATTCCTTCAAAAAATGGATAAATCAGAGCCACCAGAAATAAAGTCGCTAAAGCCTGCGAACGCATTTTGGCACGTTCTGCAATTCCTCCCGAGATAATCGCAGGAATAGCAGCGGCAAAGGTCAGTAGGAAGAAACAGCGCATCAGGTTATAACCATGATCGGCTGCTAAAGTAGAGGCATCGTGGAAAAAATGCTGACCATAGGCAATATAATAGCCCACTAAAAAGTAAGCGATGGCAGATAGGGAAAAGTCAGTGAGAATTTTACTTAAGGCATTGACCTGATTCTTATGGCGAACTGTCCCTAGTTCTAAAAACGCAAATCCTGCATGCATGGCAAGCACTAGAACTGCACCGAGAAGGAGAAATAATAAGTCTATATTTTGCATTGTGCGTTCCAATTTAGTGCATAGAATCACAAAAGAAATCCAGTATATAGAGGCAAACTGATTCGAAAAGAGTTACTAACAAGGGAAATTTTGATAAAGAATTTCTTGAAACTGACAAGACTCGATATAAAGCACAATAGAATTTTATGCACCAAACTAAGACATCATAAGGAAAGATAAAATTTAAATTTATATTTTGTTTTTTAGATATTTAGCTTTATCACGGGAAATGGTGTGTTAAAAATGTGTGCTAAAGGTGCACATGAAAAGTGAAAGGATTTTTAAGAAAAAATTTAAAAAAATTAAGTGAAAGATGATTTTGAATTGCAAAAGCACATCATGATTTTAAATTTTAGAAGTTATATAGACTATTGATTAGCTATATCTCCAACAAATAAAACCCTAACGAATTAGGGTTTCATCCGGAGCTAAAATCTCTGAAGTATTCAATTAATCTTTAAAATGTACGGGAATCCACTGATAGCTTTTTCCATCTTTCGAGTAAATATGACCGATCCCCGGAAATGGTAAATGTGGCGCTGCAATGGTCTGACCTTGCTTAGCGTATTCAGCAAAATGCTTTAAACGAGTTTCTACTGCAGTTTTAGGATCGATATCGAATTCTATGGCCGTTTCAGGTTTGTCGAATTGCAAAGTATGTGAATGTACGATGTCACCCACAAAAACCACTTCTTGGCCATCGGCTTTGAGTTTAAAGCTATAATGCCCTGGGGTATGACCAAAGGATGGCTTAAACTCGACCCCACCAAAAGCTAAAGATTTATCAGAAAAGACCTTCACTTTTTTAGCTTTTTCATAGGGTGCAAGGGCTGCTTTAATTTTCTCTACAGTGCCTAAGAAACCTTCCTGCTGGTCTTTCGGTAGTTTTTTAACGGTATTTGGACTTAGCCAGTAGTCATATTCGGTTTTAGAAATATGTAAGGTGGCATTTGGATAATTTACTGCGCCGTTATTTGAAATACCACAGACATGGTCAGGGTGTAGATGAGTCAGGAAAATGCCACTTACTTGTGTAGGCTGATAACCTGATGCCTTGAGGTTATTATAAATTGACCCTAAGTGTGCACCAAAGCAACTTGCAGCTCCGCTATCCACCATGAGCAGTTGATTGCCGGTATTAATCAGGAAGGCATTGACTGAGGTCTGTATACCTTTAGCTTGATCGGCATGATATTTCTTTAAAATCTCAGTTTTTTCTGCATCACTTAAGCCTTTAAACATCGATGGATTTAAGTAGTTTGTACCATCGAGCAGGGCGGTGATCTGGGTATTACCAATTTGGTGATGGTAGTAGCCGGCGACTTGTTTTTGTGAAGCAATCGTTGCAGGTTCAGCAGCCTGACTCACACTTACACCTAAAACAGAAAATGAAAGTAGAGAGGTGAGAAAGGATGTCTTTAAAATATTCATGGCAATTCTTATGGTTGTGAAGTTTATGCTATGTATTAGCATGTAAAGCATGAAAATAGAATATAAAAATATTTACCTTTTTAAAAAAGAGAGGAGAAATTGAATATCTGTACTAGGCATTCAGTTCAAATCTGTATATTGATTTTGTAAGGAAATAAAAGATTTTTTATCTAAAAATATTTTTATAAATAAAATACTTAGATAAATTTCACTTTTATAAAAAAGCCCGTTAACATGGGGTATTGCAAACAGCCTTGGGTATCGCTATGAGTTTTTGGAAAAAGAAAAATAATGCAGCATTTGTATTTTTCATTATTACCTTATATTCATTGCTAGGCTTCGGCATTGGCTATGTCATCTGGGAATTTTTTCTCGATAAATAAGTGCTATCCGATTTATAGATCGACGTAAAAAAGCCTCTAAAGATAGAGGCTTTTTTAATAAGCAATTATTTACTGCATTCAGGCTGAGAACGGTCAATAATTTGAGTGCCTTCTACGCGATAGCCAATTTGGCCTACAAGAAATGCTTGATTTAGTTGAGTGATGACTACATCAGAAAGTGCTACTGCACAACGATCTTTTTCAATTGCACGATCTACTGCTGTTTTGAAATTAGGAATACCTAAAGGGAATAAAATTACTGGAACTTTATCTTCGCCTTTAACGCGTTCGCCTTTAACGAACTGAGTTGAGTTTAGGTTGAAGTTTTTCGTTGAAGCTACAGTCATATCAGCCATACGAACTGAACATCCTGTGAATACAATTGTTGATGCTGCTAAAGCTGAAACTAGTAATTTTTTCATGTTTACCCCGAATAATTCTAAAAATAAAAAAGCGTTTAAATTCTATAGATATATTTTTTAAAAACAAGAAAATATATTGTATAAATGGTAAAAAAAATTAAAGATGAAGAACTTTTATTGGCTGAGTATTATTTTATTAGACTAAGTAAAAAGCCCCTACATCAGTAGAGGCTTTTCTTCTATCTAAGACCTAAATCTTAAGAAACTTTATCACCCGGTTTAGCACCAGATTCAGGTGAAATCACCCAAACGCCTTCGCCATTACCAGCCGCAAGTACCATACCGTTTGAAATACCAAAACGCATTTTACGTGGAGCAAGGTTCGCAACCATCACCACCAGTTTACCTTTCAGGTCTTCCGGTTTATAAAACTCACGGATACCGCTGAAGACATTACGTGGTTCAGCTTCACCGACATTTAACGTGAGTTGTAAAAGCTTGTCAGAACCTTCAACCGTTGCAGCATCCAGAACTTCCGCTACACGCAGGTCAACTTTGATGAAGTCATCAATGGTGATGATTTCAGCTTCACCGACTTTAGGCTCAGCTTTCTTCTCTTTGGCTTTCTCTTTTTTCTTCTCAGCTTTTGCTGGTTCAGCAGCAGGTGCAGCTAAAGAATCTTTAGATGCATCGACCATCGCAGCCACAGCTTTCGGATCAACACGTTGCATCAATGGCTGGAACAATGCAATTTCATGACCTGTTAAGATTTCTGTACGTGAAGCAAAGTCGAAAGAAGCTAGTTTTAGGAAGGCCTGAACCTGAGCAGCCAATGTTGGTAACACTGGAGCTAAATACACAGCCAATTGACGGAATAGGTTAATACCGACAGAACACACATCGTGAACCTGTTGTTCTTCGCCTTCAATTTTCGCTAAAGCCCAAGGTTTTTTCTCATCAATGTATTGGTTGGCTTTATCTGCAAGTGCCATGATTTCACGGATCGCTGCCGAGAATTCACGGGTTTCATAAGCTTTGGCAATTGAATCGCCAGCATCAATAAAGCTTTGAACCAGTTCAGGCTCGGCACAAGTTGCACTTAGCTTGTTGTCAAACTTGGTATTGATGAATTTTGCACAACGGCTGGCGATATTCACTACTTTACCCACTAGGTCCGAATTCACTTTCTGAACGAAGTCATCCAGATTCAGGTCAGAATCTTCAACCTTGTCAGAAAGTTTAGAAGCAAAGTAATAACGCAGGTATTCAGGGTTCAAATGCTGTAAATAAGTTTCAGCTTTAATGAAGGTACCGCGAGATTTAGACATCTTTTGACCATTTACAGTCAGGAAGCCATTCACGAATAAACCGGTTGGTGTACGGTAGTCTGCACCTTCCAGCATTGCAGGCCAGAACAGGGCATGGAAGTAAACGATGTCTTTACCAATGAAGTGATAGACTTCATTTTTAGAATCTTTTTTCCAGAAATCATCGAAGCTTAAATCAGGACGTTTAGTTTTGATGTAATTCTCGAAGCTCGACATATAGCCGATTGGCGCATCCACCCACACATAGAAATATTTGTTTGGCGCATCAGGAATTTCAAAGCCGAAATACGGTGCATCACGTGAGATGTCCCAGTCGTTCAAGCCATTGTCAAACCATTCATCCAGTTTGTTGGCGATAGATACGGGTAGACGGCCTTCGTCACGGGTCCATTTTTGCAGGTATTCACCAAAATTTGGCAGTTTAAAGAAGTAATGATCCGAAGATTTCTCAACAGGAGTCGCGCCGCTTAAAGTCGATTTTGGATTTAATAATTCAGTCGCGTTGTAAGTTGTACCGCAAACTTCACATGAATCGCCGTATTGATCTTCCGCCTTACATTTTGGGCATGTACCCTTAATGAAACGGTCTGACAGGAACATGCCTTTTTCAGGGTCAAATAACTGGGTTACAGGGCGAACTGCAATATTACCGGCTTCACGGTTTTTGATATAGATTTCTGAAGCACGGGCGCGGTTAGTATCACTGTGGGTAGAGTCATAATGATCGAAATGCACACCGAAACCGTCAAAGTCACGAATATGTTCTTTTTGCACATTGGCAATCTGTGCTTCAGGTGAAATGCCATTTGCCTCAGCACGCAGCATGATCGCTGTACCATGAGCATCATCCGCACAGACATACGTCACGTCATGACCCATCGCGCGCATCGCACGTACCCATATATCAGCCTGGATATAGCCGAGTAAGTGACCCATATGAATCGGGCCATTGGCGTAAGGAAGGGCATTGGTGACTAGGATTTTACGCACGGATTCACTCTCTCATTCGTATTCATTATGCAATGGGCCATAATTTTACATGATGCAGAAGGGATTACAAAGAAATGCTTTTACAGAAGCACAAGGAATAAATCAGGCCGAATATTCAGAATACAAAAACAGGCTATAGACAGGTAATTGACCCTTAAAAATTCGATTGAGATAAGTTGATGCTACTTCCTGCAATCAATAGCAACAACATGTACAGGCTTTGTTGCAGTTTGCTTAATTCACCCACGTCATTGCATGCTTTGTGCTAAAAATTTGGCTGATCATTTTTATTATGACGCCTTAGGAGGGTACTCATGACTCAGAATAACCAGACAAGTACTTCAAAACAGAATCAAGATAAAGAACAACATGCACGAGAACTGCATGACAAGATTGAACAAGAGCAGAAGCAGAACAAGATTGATAAACAGCATAAGCAGAAGCATGAAGAAGTCCTAGAAGCCCAAAAAAATGGTGCTGATGAAAATTCTGATCATCAGCAAGACTCTAAAGCATCAGGTAATCAGCAATCAGAGCAAAAAGATGCGTCTAAAAATGACCAATCTAATCATGGTGATCAATCAGATAAAAAAGCTGAAAGTACCAAAATGGATGACTTAAAAGCGAAAGCCATCGCGATCGGTGAAGAGCTGTTGCAAAAAGGCGAAAAGATTCTGAATGAGCTGAAAAATGGCAAATCAGACAGCCAGAAAAATGGCGAGCAAGGTTCAGATGATTCGAAAAAGGCACAGGATCAAAGTTCTGGAGATAAATCGGCAAATCAGGCTGACCAGGATCGTATGGCAAATTTAAAAGATGAAGCGCTACATAAGTTTGAAGATACTAAGGTCAAAATTAGTGAGTTGGTGAATGAAGCTGCTACGAAACTAAATGAGTTGAAACAGATGGCGGCTGAAACCATGACTAAAATGAAAGGCGATGATCAATCTCAGTCAAGTGATTCAAAAAAGCAGGATCAGGATTCTTCATCTAAAGAGGCTAAGGATAAGGACCAAAATTCAGATCAGACCAATAATAAAAATGATGCTAAAAAGGATCAGGATAAGGCTGATCAATCTGGGCAAAACAAGACCGATCAAGATAAAAATCATAAATAATCATTTCATGTTGAAAGCCACTTCATTTAATTTTTGAATGAAGTGGCTTTTTAATGGATACTATCTAGTTAATTTTATTTAAAATTTTAAAATATCAATAATATAAAACAATAAATAAGATGTAATGCTGACTTTATAAATTTTCTTCCCTGTAACTCTTTAAAACCAAGTAAAATAGTTGGAAATTATATTTGTCTTTCAGGCTTCTGAATACAGATTGCTTAACCTGAGACTAAAACCTCGTTAAACTAAGCTATTCAGATGTCTATCTATATTTTTGGAGTAACCTATGTCCTGGCTTTCTTCGCTTAAATCGGTTTTTTCGCCTTCCAAGGAGGTGAACGAAGAAGCTGTGCAGAACGTACTGCAAAACTATATCTTGCCAAATTCTAGCAATGCGCTGAAAGACCGGATTACTCAGGTCAATGTGCAAGGTGAGATACTACAGATCACCATTAATACCTATCCGGAAGAAAAAGAGCAGTTACAGCAGATTCATGATGAACTGGCGGATGCGCTAGAGAAATGCGGTATTAAAGAACTAAACCTGCATGTGATTCAGCAAAAGACGGGTCATAAAAAAGAAGGCGGTTGTGGACATCATCATGCAGAAGGCGAGAGCTGTTCCAGCCAGCCGCAAACTGCTGCTTCAAAATCGAATCTGCCACCTGTGGTTGATGCTTCAGGTCATGCAGCTCAAGCAGAAGCTGACCCAAATAATCCGCCGATCCAGAAAGCTGCTCCACAGCAACGTGATGTGCCGAAGCATCCACACATTCAGAATGTCATTCTGGTCTCTTCAGGTAAGGGCGGTGTAGGTAAATCAACCACAACTGTGAATCTGGCTTTGGCTTTGCAAAAATTAGGTTTGAAAGTGGGTGTACTGGATGCGGATATTTATGGTCCAAGTATTCCGACGATGCTCGGCAATGCCGGCAAAACCCCGATGATCGAAGCCGAGCAGTTTGTCCCACTCGATGCCTATGGTATGGCAGTGCTGTCGATTGGTCACTTAACAGGTGATAATAATACGCCGGTTGCTTGGCGCGGTCCGAAAGCAACAGGTGCCTTGATGCAGCTATTCAATCAAACCCTATGGCCAGATCTGGATGTATTGATGATTGACATGCCGCCAGGTACAGGTGATATCCAGTTAACGCTTGCTCAGCGTATTCCAGTCACAGGTGCTGTGATCGTCACCACACCGCAAAATGTGGCATTGCTGGATGCAACTAAAGGTATTGAACTGTTCAATCGTGTGCAGATTCCAGTGATGGGTGTAGTCGAAAATATGTCGACCCATATCTGTTCAAACTGCGGTCACGAAGAACAGATCTTTGGTACAGGCGGCGGTGATAAACTGTCAGAGCAATACAATATTCCATTGCTCGGCCGCTTGCCTTTGAATGCAGTGATTCGTGAAAATGCCGATGCCGGTAAGCCTTCAGTGATTGCTGGAGATGATGCTGCTGAAAGTTATATGGCCATTGCTCAGAAAATTGCAGCAAAATTGCCAAAAGCAGAAAAAGATAAAACTCGTATTTTCTAAGATTCTATAATAAAAAAAAAGAGAGCTTAAGCTCTCTTTTTTTTATGAGGTTTTAGTCGTAGCTGTATTTTCTTTTCTTGCCTGAATGATATTAAAGCCAATTGCAATAATCACCATGATGGTGCCGATAATATCGGTCATGGTCTCAGGCACAATCATCATGAGAGCGCCAACCCCTAGGAAGATGCGCCAGAACCAATTCATCGCGGTTTTAAAGTAGCCTTCTACTGCAGCGCCAAGTGCCAGAATGCCGACAATGGATGTTACGGTAATGCTTAAAATGACATTCCATGCCGGTAAGGCAAATTCTTTGGCATTCACGGCAATATCTGTTGTATCAATCATCAGCATCGCCGGGTTATAGACAAACAGGAAGGGCACAATAAATCCGGCTAGGGATAGGCGCAAGGCCAGGAATCCAGTCCGCATTGGGTCACCCCCGGCAATCCCCGCACCAGCAAAGGCGGCTAAGGCGACGGGAGGGGTAATATTGGCAAACAGGCCAAAATAGAATACGAACATATGCGCGACTAGGATTGGAATATCAAAGTTGGCCAAAGCCGGAGCAGCCATCGTCGCGGTAATGATATAGGCTGGAATCGATGGTAGACCCATGCCCAAAATCATCGATGCAATCATGGTGAAGAACAGAGTGAGGAACAGACTGCCAGCACCAATACTCATGATTGAAGAAGTCATGACAGAACCAAAGCTAGTCAAGCTCACCACACCAATAATGATACCCACGACCGCACAGGCAGCCATCACTGAAAGTGACTGCTTGGCGCCATCAGCCAAAGCTTCCAGAATTTCCTTAGGCCCCATACGGGTGGATTTTCTGAATGCTGCCACCACAATGGTCAACAAAATTGTATAAACAGCGGCATAACTCACTGGAATCGACTGGAATAAAAAGAATACCAAAGCAACGATTGGAAATAATAAATGTCCTCGTTCTTTCAGGACTTCTTTGACTCGTGGTAGGTCAGCTTTGGGAACGCCTTTCAGGTGATCTCGGCCAGCTCTGAAATGGACTTGTGCCATCACACCGAGATAATACAGCAGGGCAGGTAATACCGCAGCTAAGGCAATCGTGCCATAACTGACACCCGTGGTTTCTGCCATGATGAAGGCACTGGCACCCATTACTGGCGGCAAGATCTGCCCGCCGACAGAAGCACTGGCTTCCACTGCACCGGCAAAGTTTTTGTGATAGCCAATTTTCTTCATTAAAGGAATGGTAAATGAACCTGTTCCTACGACATTGGCAACCGCCGTCCCGTTGATACTGCCCATAAAACCGCTGGAAATCACCGCGACCTTGGCTGGTCCACCTTGCTTATGTCCCGCAAGTGCCATGGCGAGATCATTAAATAATTTTCCCATTCCTGATTTCGCCAGAAAGGCACCAAACAGGATAAACAGGAAAATAAAGGTGACTGAAGCACCAATGGCTGAAGAATATAAACCTTCAGTCTTCAGATACATTTGTCCGAAAATATCACTGAATGTATAGGGGCGAGTGAGCAAGCGATCCGGCATCCATTCAAAATGACTGACAAATGGATAGCTTAAGAAAATCAGTCCTAAGATCGGCAACATCCAGCCCATTACCCTTCGAGCAGCCTCAACCACCAATACTACTGTCATAATCGAGAAGACAATGTCCAGCGTATTGGGAATGCCTCCCCGAGTGGTCATAATCGCTTGATACTCTTTAAATAAATAAAAGAAAGAAGCAAAAGAGGCGATCACCCAAATCCAGTCTGTCCATGCGACTTTTTGTCGGCTACTTGCTTGACGTGCTGGATATAACAAGAAAATCAGCGCCAGACCAATGGATACATGGGCTGCACGTTGAATCAGTTCTGGCAAGGGATTAAAAGTAATATAAAGATGAAATAACGAATAGGATATTGCCAAGGCAGCAATAAACCAGCGAACCGATTTGTTGATCGGATTGCGAGTGACAGATTCACGGTCAAATTTTTCTAATAATTCTTGTTGCTGTTGATCATCCAGTGCTTCGGTCACATTTCTTGTTTCTTGTGGATTCATAGGCAATCATTTAAACCTCTTTTTTTCCATGGGCTGTCTTTTTTTATAGAAAGTTGTACCGTGCTGTAGTCGGGAAAATCCTGATAAATATTCCAGATCCGATCAGCACTCTCAATTTGTCCCTGCATTCTGCGTGAAATGACCCAGTTGAGTTCTTTCATCTCTCGGTTGATTTGCATATGGATATTGCCATCATCCTGTCGAGTAATAGTACCTTGATCAGGTGTACCCGCACCAAATGAAATGAACTGAGTGTCTGTCAGAATGAAATGATCCTTGTCTAGAAGATAACGTTCTTTCCAATGTGTTCTTTCTACCGAATGCATCCAGCTGAGCTGAAAAGATTTCTGGTCAATTTTGCACTGAAAATTTTGCTCTTTCACTTCCACAAAAATATACGGAAATGTCATCCAAACACAGCTAATAAAAAAAGTAGCCAAACTAAAAAGTGCAGCAATCGCTGCACCTTGTATCCATTTCATCAGTTCGCTTTATTCTCATCATAGAATTTTTGCGCGCCCGGATGCAGTTGAGCAACCAGACCTTTTTGTGCACCTTCTAAAGTGATTTCTTTAGCAGCCTGATGTGAATTGGCGAGTTGATCCAAGCTGGAGAAGAACGTCTTGGTTAGCTTATATACATCATCTGTAGAGAGATCAGAACGAACCACCAGCGCATTCATGATCGCAGCTGTAGGAATATCTTCAGCATTGCCATAGGTCCCTTTAGGAATGGTCATTGGCAGGAAATACGCCTGATCTTTGGCAATCGCTTTCACTTTATCTGGATTAATACTCACCAGTTGTAGATCAAAGCCCTGTTGCAGCTCCATCAGTGAAGAGTTTGGAAGACCACTGGTCAGGAAGGCTGCATCCAGTTTACCGCCTTTCAAGGCATCAGCTGCTTCGGCATAACCTAAGTAATCTACTTTGACATCCTTATAAGTGATACCAAAACCGTTCAATAGAGTACGGGCATTCACTTCTACACCTGAATTCTGGGCGCCCACTGCAATACGTTTGCCTTTGAGATCTTCAATATTTTTGATACCAGAACGTTTTGAAGTGACAATCTGTACATAGTTTGGATAAAGCGCAGCGATCTGCTGCACGTTGTCAATTTTAGAACTAAAACTGCCTTGACCATTAATTGCTTCAGTTAAGCTGTCGCTCATGACAAAGGCCATTTCAACCTTGTTCTGTTTTAATAAATTTAGATTTTCGACAGAAGCCCCTGTGGTCTGGGTTTTGGAACTTACGCCGTAGGTCTTGTTATAGATTTCAGCCAATCCTGTTCCGATGACATTATAAGGGCCTGAGGCACCGCCTGTCGCAATATTGACAAATCGGGTTTGCAGTTTATCTGCAGCTACGCTCTCGCCAGATGCAGCCTGATTATCTGATTTATTTTGTGCATTATCATTCGAGCAGGCAACTACGCCTGATAACGCTAAGCTCATGACTGAAAGTTTGATCCATTTATTCATATATGACTCCTGATATTATTCTGTAGTTCTTAAAATATAATTAAAACAACAATATACTAAACCGTCTGGATGTTAAAAAATGTGAATTATCAATTGTTGTCCTTGTACAATTTAACAGCAATTATTTTGTCTGAATACCTTTAATAACATTTTTTTCGAAATTTTGCTTTATCAATATGTTGAACAAATTGAGCAAGATAGACATCTTAAATGGAGAGTGGAAATTTAATCATTAGGAGTTAGGTAAAAGTTGCTCCCATCACTAAATCTTTCTATAGAAGTGTGCAAAGTTCATATGCAAGAGCAGGGATTTTTAGTTAGTTAAAATTCAATCAAAGATTACTAGAAATAATGATTTTAAAGTTTTGGATGATTTTTCTTTCATGTTGTAGAGACTAGTATTTCAGGAATTTTAAGTCCGAATACTCTATTGAAACTTCTACTTTTATAGCAATTTTATGATGAGCTTATAGCTTTATAAATTGACAAAATTGACTGAAATAAAATTTTCTTTTATTTTTATATAATTATATGAAAATAAATAAAAAAATAAAATATATTTTTTTTTAATATGTTCTCTTACAATTATTTTTTTGCAGATTTGACCGGATTATTTTATGCTTAATACCTAAGAGCGAGGTCAAACTATGATTTCATGGTTATTTATTGGTTTAGTGGCAGCCATTCTATTAACACCGGGCCCAACCAATACTTTATTGGCATCGTCAGGTATTCAAGTTGGATTTAGAAAAACTTTTCGCCTTATTCCTGCAGAAGCTTTCGGCTATCTCATCGCAATTACATTCTGGGGCTTTTTGATTGGTAAAATCTCGGTCTATTTACCGGAATTACCTCATATTCTCAAACTCTGTAGTGCTACTTATATTCTATTTTTAGCTTTAAAATTATGGCGTACCGCAGAACTTGGTGAAAATTTTCAATGTATTTCGATTCGGGCACGGGAACTATTTTTGGCGACTTTGCTGAATCCTAAGGCATTATTATTTGCTTCGGCTATTTTCCCGGTCATGGTGTGGAAAAGCAGTCAATATTATGTGACTTATATGCTGGCATTCTTGGCATTACTTATTCCTATCGCATTTTTCTGGACCTTTTTAGGTAGCTTATTGGCCAGAAAAAACAATCGCTGGCTGAATCAAAAGAACTTACAAAAGACCGCTTCCATTATTTTAATGAGCTTTTCTGTACCTTTATCCTATTCAGCACTCCTCAGTCTTTAAACCTGAAAAAGCAGCTAAATTTCCTGAAATTTAGCTGTCAGAATTTCGCTTATTTTCATTAGTGTCAATTTCAGTTAAAGTACGTCGCAATTACTTATTTTTAAGATTTTTGGATTATATCAATGGCAATTAAGTCTGATCGTTGGATTCGCGAAATGAGCGAAAAACACGGCATGATTGAACCGTATGCAGAAAACCAGATTCGTCTGGATGAAAATGGTCAAAAGCTGATTTCTTATGGTGTTTCAAGCTATGGCTATGACGTGCGATGTGCGCGTGAGTTTAAAGTATTCACCAATGTTCACTCTGCAATTGTCGATCCGAAAAACTTTGACGAGAAAAGCTTTATCGATATTGAATCGGATGTTTGTATCATTCCACCCAACTCATTTGCTTTGGCGCGTACAGTAGAATACTTCCGTATTCCACGAAATGTGCTGACCGTTTGTTTGGGTAAATCGACCTATGCACGTTGCGGCATTATCGTGAATGTGACTCCACTTGAACCTGAGTGGGAAGGTCATGTCACGCTAGAGTTTTCAAATACAACTAACCTGCCTGCACGTATTTATGCGGGTGAGGGTGTGGCTCAAATGTTGTTCTTCGAATCAGACGAAGTTTGTGAAACCTCCTATAAAGATCGTGGTGGTAAATACCAAGGGCAGACAGGCGTTACTTTGCCTAAAGCTTAATTGTTTTAAAGCATTGAATAAGCGAGGCAAATGCCTCGCTTATTTTTTTGCTGTTTCATTCATCGGAAACTCGGGATTTTTAGTCTTTTGGCTTTGGTAATCCTTCTAAAAATAAGCATAATGAAGAATGAATATATAAAAAAGATGTGCCAAGCATCATAAAAATCAAAAATTGAAGGCTGGGAAGCTGAAGGATAAAGATGCGGAGCATCAGATAAGAAGGATAGGTCGAGATGGCTCAAATAAAAGCTAAATTTCAATTTCGTAAAAGCTATTTGGCAATGATGATCGGTTTAGGATTATTGCCATCCGCACATGCAATGCAGGAATTAACAGATTCTTCTCTTTCTGATACTACCGGTGAAGGTGTTGCCCTGGTACTTGATGACTTTAAAATGGTTTTTCAGGCACCGAATGATGCTTCCAGCGGTTCAAGCTATGCACGAAACATTGCCAATCCAGGTCAGGCAGACACAGGCTTTATTCGTATTATTCCGACTGGAGAAAACTATGCTCAATTAGGTGAGCGTGCCTATAATAAAGTCTATGATCGAGTGTATGCGAGTAGCTATTTAAATGGTATTAGTGCAAATGCCAATCTTTATCAAACGACTTATGACAATAGTGTCAGTACCTATAAAACTCAAAACTATAATACGACTTTAACCGCAATCCGTAATGAAATTGGTGCTAATGCACGTAATGGTATTGTGGAAGAATATCGTAATTCCGCTTTAATGAAGCAATATTATGATCAGCGTTATCAAGATTATTATGATGGTAACCTTTGGCCTTTATCTCTAAGTAATGATGGAACAATAACCAAACCAGGGTCATTGGAATCTACTCTTGGTCTAAAGAATAAGTCGGCTGAATATGCTTTAGCCAATACTTATGAAATGATTGAATTATTATGGGGGGATCGGGCATCCGTTTCTCTTAATAATAAATGGACTCAGGCTGTAGGATCCCGAAGTAATTTGATCGATCCTGGGGTAACAACGATTGTTGAAAACAGGACTCAAGAAAAACTAGCAATTGAAGCTGATAGGTATGCACTGATTCAGGCAAAAAATGCAGTGACTGCTATGGAGCAGGCGGTTAAAGCGAGCGCAACAACAGCGGCCAAAGAAGCTGCAATGGGTGCCTCAGTCAGTACGCTTCGTACGAAGGCTGATGTATTTATCTATGGTTTAGCTTTATCAAAAAGTGATAATTCACTCAGTAGCCGCTATAGCAATCAGGGGTTTAATTGGGGAACAGCCAGCAATCCTTGGTTATTTCATGCCGGAGCCGAAACAGTAAAACAGTTTACGGATACGGGAAAAGAAGTGGGCTATCTAGCTTTAGAAGCACCTCTTGCAACAGTTGCTGCAAATGAAGCAGATAATAATATTAAGCTTGGTTTCTGGACTGATATTTTCTCACGTTCTTTAAATTCAAGTAATACCGTAGATTATGCTACTGGAGCACCTACTTCAGGCTTAGATATTTCTGAACGTTTTCGTGCACAGTTTATTGCTAATGGCTTGAGCATGAACGGTTCGCAAGTCCGATTATTTCAAACCCTTACATCGCCTGATCTTGCATATAGTCAAACCTTGGGCCTGGCGAGTCTGATCCGACTCAATACTAATGATGATCCCTCTACTTTGACCAGTGATTCAAACAATTTGAACAGTAAAGGGATTCGTATTAGTAGTGCAGCAAAAGAGAATAATCTTGATGGAGATGGTCCGACTCCTGCTTTAAATGGCTCTGCAGCTCCTATATTTCATGATACCGAGGGATTGTATTTATATAGCCCGAATATCAATTTGGTACTAGGAAGTATGTATCAGCCTTTTGTTGTGGGTTCGGAAGGAAATAATATTATTTTGGAAGTGACACGTATTCCTAAAATTCCAGATATTTACAACCGGATTTATCAGCGTTATCCAGATGGAAAAGGTGGCTTTTTAGGATCAGAAGCACTTTTAGGCTCTACATGTAATGTATATACGTGTGGTACTGAAATTAAAGCTCAAGCTTCAGATAGCATTGCCTTGTATCAAGGACGCGATGCAACTCACAGTAGTATCGCCATTGGTTCTGTTGAACGTATTGCCAATACTAATATGCTGAAGGCAAAAGATGATAATAATGCTACTGGTGTGGTATTTAGGGGGGCTACTGATAACTCAATGAGGAATTTTGGTTCAGCAGTGATTGATGGTGTGTTGATTCAACATCTAAAAATAAAAACTACAGGTCTATAAAGGAATAGGGCAATGTTGAAAAAGTTAATGCTTGCTACAGTTCTTGGGATTTCTTTTGCGACACAAGCCGGCTTGGTCAGTCTTGATCCGCAGCAAATGACAGCGGAAACGGGTCAAGGCGGAGCAGATTTAAGCTGGACCTTGTCACTCAACCATCAATACGCTACTGATTTAACGAAATCTCAAATTTCTGAAACGGTCGCTAATAAGTTAGAGGTGTATTACAAGCCAACAACAGATTGTGGAATTAACACCTTGTTTTGTCGCTTGGCTATTTCTCCGAACAATCATGTTGATGCTCAAGGCAATAAAAAATGGCTGGTATTTAAAGGCATACAAGGCACCCTGCAAATTGATAAGTTTTCTATCGATGGCACTACAATTACTAATGTGGCAGGCGATCCTCAAACAGCCATGAAAATCACTTTTTATGATGATAAACCTTTAAAAATCAGAAACTTGGGTTTTAATACTTTGGCTATTGAAACCGGAACCGGTGAGGGCGATAAAGAAGGCTATGCCAATTCAGAGAAGTATACGACCTTCACCAATCGTGTTTATAAAGCGGACGGTACATATACCACTGCCTCAGCAGATGTTCCAGAATTTGACCGGGGGCGTGAGAAGGGGTTTATGGGTCTCAATATGCATGGCAACATGCACATGTCAGGAAACTTAAAAATATTTGGCTTTAACTGCTCAGCTGGGAGTGCACAAAGCCGTTGCTAACTGCATGGATGCAGTATAGGGATGAAAGAATGAAAAAAATAAAATCACAAATTAAATTATTAACGGCATGTGTCTGTTTAGCACAGCATAGTTATGCACTAGATCTGATTGAAGAACAAGAATTGGGTCATATCACTGGTCAAGACGGTATTACGATTACACACGAGGTATCAAAAGTAGAAGTTGAACAGCTCAATTGGTATGACCCGAATGCTGATGTAAATACCAAGATGGGACTGGGATTGCATAAAGTAGAAATCTTAGGCAAAGATCAAAATGCGATTTTAAGCCAGCTTAAGTTTGATGTCGGTGCGACCGATGCTGGTGCAGGGATCCGTCTAGAAGCAAGCGTAGCTCCCTTTAGTGCCAATGCAGATTTTAAACTTGTGAGTAAGGATTGTGTTGGAACAAGCTGTGTCGAAAACAATCAAAATTTGGGCAAATTAGGTCTTGCGATTGATAGTCCATTTAAAATGGTGCTTCATACGACAGCAGGTTTATTCAATAAGAATGAAACAGCTACTATCGATTTCAATTTGCAAGATGCCACGATCAAACATACTTTAGGTACAAATAGCTTAGTTCTAGATAACTTTAATTTTAACTTCGCTGGTACGGGCTATATGTATATAGACCCGACACAAGGCATCGTACTCGCCAGTAAAAGTGGCACACAAGACCATCTAATTAATTTAAAACCAGTGGCTGTAGGAACAACTGGTGCGCAAACAGCTGGATTAAACTTTGATTTACGCTATCAGAATGGAGATGGCGATTTAAAAAATATCATGCGCTATGGTATTTCGGGTGCAGTGAGTAATGCACGTTTGTCGTTAGGTGCTGATCAGTCAAAACTGAACTCTTTTGATATAAGTAATAAAGTTGGTGGTGTGCTGACGCGACAAGATCGCAGTGTTTCAAGCTATAACGCAGGTGAAGGCGGCTTGCATCTTGGTTTATCAGCTGATTTTACCAATCAGGAAGTGGCAGCAGCACAGGGTTTAAAACCAACGACTTTGGAAATTGGTCATACGGGTAAAGGAAGCTATGCAGTTCAGTTTAATGAATTACGTTCATTAACTGGAAAAAATAATGCATATATCGATTTTGGCGATATTTATATCAATACAATTCAGGCGCAGAGCCTAGAATTTTTAGTTAATGACAATATTAAGTCAACACTTAGACAAAGTAATCCGATTTTGCAGCAAACTTTAAGCAGTACGTCTGCTAATCAGGATTTTGCACTAATCGCCATACGGGGTATGGATTTCCAGTCGATTGCAGCCAAAGCAAATTTTATTTCTAATGATACTGGTATTATTTCCGGGAATAGTGGTTCTTGGGGAATTGGTGTTCCAATTTACAACCTGAATGCCAATGTTGCTTTGTCGGGTACAAAATATGACGGTGACAAGAATGGTATTGCCTATAACGTGATGGCATCAACTGAAGGTTATGGAAAGGATGCCAAAACTGGAGCACCAAGTACAACTTCAATTCTTTTAATTGATGGTGGTGTAGAGAATGGCCATGCGCGAAACTATTATGCTGGCCTTCGAAATATTGATGCCTTTATTGAATCCAAAGGGGTTATTGGTTATGAAGATGAAGGCATCTATGTAAAAGCTGATAAATTGCTGATCGCAGCTAAAGCTGAAGTGGCAATTGGCCAATTACCGGGATCTAAATATAACTGTGTATCAGGCAATAAATGTGATCAGTTTGTTCCTGATGACAACTTTTCTAAACGCGATGATGTATTAACAACAATTGCCATGATGCTTGATGGTAGTGGTGAGTTAATGATTATTCCGGGACTGGATGTAGCAGGCGAAAATTATTTATCGTTGGATGCAAACTTTAAGTTCCGAACATTAACTTCTACAGAAAAAGGTGATGTTAATAATCTTGGTAGTTATTTTAGTCTGATTAATGAAGATGTAGATAGCACAGGTGCAGTTCATACTTCTGCGATTAACTTTAATCGTATGGAAGGGAATTTAGGATTAATCACCAAAATAGGCGTGAGTGAAGATACTGTTACTTTAGATAATCAAATTAAATTTAATAAAGATCAGAAGATTATCGAGCCGTTTAGAACCAACATGGCCATGACCACAAATGGCAATATGCAGAATATAGCAACAATTGCACTCACAGGCGGAACCATGCGCAGTACGCTAGGCATTACACCGCGCTGAAATAAGGGATGATTTCATGAAAAAAATAATATTGAATAGCTTGATTGTTACTTTAATGGGCCTTACTCAACAGGCGATGGCAATGACAGCCTTAGACGATGAGGCTTTATCGGCAGTTGATGCACAGGCATTATTAAATTTGGAAAATGCTTATGATTCATCACAAGGGATTAACTTCCATAAGCTAAGTATTGAAGCTTTAATGGAACTGAACATTAATATCAAAACTTTGCAGCTCGGTTGTGGTGGAACGAATAACAGTATTGGGAATACTAATGGTTGTGATATTGATATTTCTAACTTGGCATTGAGTGGCTTAAATACCTCTCTTGATGATAAAGGTAACCCTGTCTTTTCAGGCGACCGTGCTAATACCAGTGCCAGTGTGAGTAATCCCTTTGTTGAGTTTGCAATTAAAAATGGTGGAAGTGCTTCTACCCGTGAAGTGGTCGGTTTTCGTCTAGGTGCAGATAAAATTGTCGGACTCTTAACCATGGGGACTGACAACATCGAAAATCCGAATGATGGCCTCAAAAGTTTTAGTGGTTATATGAAAATGGCGCAAACCACTGGTGAGTCTGTTACAAAAGCGGGAACCTTTGGTATTGCAAATGATGAAAAAATCTCAGGGAATCTAAAGGCTTTAGGACAAACACGTACTTTTACCAGTAAGCCAGGTGCTGATGGCCATACCGGGATTACAGTGCCTTCCATGCGGGTAGACTTTACTATGCCAGAAACTGTCGTGACTGGGCAACGCTTAAAGTCAGCGACTGTAAGTAATATCCGTTCTACTATTGCTTCGATTCCATTAGCAAAGGCTTTAACGGGTTCAACTTTGCCAAGTGATGTGATTGGTACACCAGATTTTTCAAAAGATAAGCTGTATGTAGAGTTTGATCCATTAATTGGATTTCTTAATTTAGGAACACATTCTTTCTTTCAAATGGGTGCTGGTTCAAGTCTGGATAACCTGAATATGGACATCACCTTTGTTCAGGCTCTAAATATGATCCATAATATTCCATTAAATGGTACAGGCGGTTATTTGTCTTTACAGAGTCAGAATGTGCATTGGCAAGGTGCGGACGCGGCTGATATTGCCAAACCAGGTTGGTGGCTATCTTTTAAAGACCCGATTCAACTGGGTGTATTAAAAACTACAGATGAAGTTGATATTTCATTCGTGTTACCTCAGGTAGCAACTGCTATTTCTGAATTTCTTTTACGTCCTGAAAACTTGATTGATGTCAGTGTGGGCGAGGCTTTAGGGTCTCTGGCGAATGTCGCGGTGGTACGTAAATTGAATATTGATGTAGGTAAATTTACTAACTATGTAGATGGTACTCCTGCAACTTTAACCTTAATGGATAAGCTGCTACAGAACCAGAATGTGACCTCAAACTGCTTTGGCGGACATAAGTTCTGCTAATTCAGACATATAAAAAATCCCGCACTAAGCGGGATTTTTTATTGATTCAGAAAAAATTATTTCGCAATTTTTGTCAGTAATTCTTCTTTCGAAAGATTTACTGATTCTGCATCACGGCGACCTTTATATTCAAAAGTACCTGCATCCAGACCTTTTTCACCAATCACAATGCGATGTGGAATACCAGTCAATTCAAGATCAGAGAATTTCACACCTGGACGCTCGTTACGGTCATCAAGCAATACGTCAAAACCAGCAGCTTGCAGTTCTGCATATAAGCTTTCAGCTGCTTCTAAAGTGCGAGGTGATTTATGCGCATTCATTGGCACAATTGCCACTTCAAATGGAGCGATCGCAGCCGGCCAGATGATACCTTTTTCATCGTAATTCTGTTCAATTGCAGATGCTACGACACGTGTCACACCGATACCATAACAACCCATGGTTACAGTGAATGGTTTGCCATCTTCACCTAAGACTTTACAGCCTAAAGCTTCAGAGTATTTTTTGCCTAACTGGAAGATATGACCTACTTCGATACCACGTTTGATTTGAAGTGTACCTTTACCATCTGGAGAAGGATCGCCTTCAACCACATTACGCAGGTCATAAACTTCGCTAAACTGCGCATCACGTTCCCAGTTCACGCCAGTTGAGTGCTTGTCTGCTTCGTTTGCACCTGCAACAAAGTCAGACAGTACAGAAGCAGCACGGTCAACGATTACTGTTAGGCCTTTTTCTACTAAACCTTGCGGACCTACAAAACCAGCAGTCAAACCTAGTTCAGCAAGTTGAGCTTCAGTAGCAAAAGCCAAAGGCGCAGCAATTTTTGGATGCTTTTCGGCTTTAATTTCATTCAGTTCATGGTCACCACGAAGGAACAGGGCAACGACAGGAGCTGCTTTACCTTCTTCAGCTGCAACGCCTTGAACCAGTAATGCCTTTACTGAATGCGCAGGATCAGTACCAAGGAAGCTTGATACATCAGCAATCGTTTTTTGATTTGGGGTATCAACCACTTTCAGTTCTTGAGTTGGAGCAGCACGATCACCCACCAGAATCGCTTCAGCCATTTCGATGTTAGCCGCATAATCAGATTCAGTTGAGAAGGCGATATCATCTTCACCACTTGAAGCCAAGACGTGGAATTCGTGTGAACCTGAACCACCGATTGAACCGGTATCCGCTTGTACTGGACGGAAATCCAGACCTAAACGGGTAAAGATCTTGCAGTACGCTTCGTACATTTTGTCGTAAGTTTCTTGCAGAGATTCCTGATCCGCATGGAAAGAATAGGCATCTTTCATGATGAATTCACGTGAGCGCATTACGCCAAAACGAGGACGAATTTCGTCACGGAACTTGGTTTGAACCTGGTAGAAGTTTGCAGGCAGTTGTTTGTAACTTTTTAGCTCATTACGTGCCAGATCAGTGATCACTTCTTCATGTGTTGGGCCAAGCACAAAGTCATTGGTATGACGATCTTTAAAACGTAATAGTTCAGGACCGTATTGCACATAACGACCAGATTCTTCCCAAAGAGAAGCTGGTTGGGTCACAGGCATCAAGACTTCGAGTGAACCCGCGTTATTCATCTCTTCGCGAACGATCGCTGCAACTTTATTTAATACGCGAACGCCCATCGGCAGCCAGGTGTACAAACCTGAAGCCAACTTACGAATCATACCGGCACGAAGCATCAGCTGATGTGAAATAACTTCAGCATCGTTCGGGGTTTCTCTCAACGTTGCAAATAAAAAGCGACTCGCGCGCATGGAAACTGTCCTAAAAAAATTAAGCGTTAAAGCAGAGATTATACAATAAAAAATGAGGTGAACATTCGTGAATGTCACCTCATTGTGATGGTTTAAATTATGCCATGATTTTACGGGCTTGGCGCAGCATAAAATTCTTAAAGTCATCCAGGTAAGTGAAAATCACTGGAACCACGACCAATGTCAGCAGGGTGGAGGTAATTACCCCGCCGATCACGGCATGTGCCATCGGTGCACTTTGTTCACCACCTTCACCTAAGCCCAGAGCGAGCGGCACCATTCCCATGACCATGGCACTGGTGGTCATCAGAATTGGACGTAAACGGGTTTTGCCGGCATTCAGAATCGCATCATAACGGGCTTCACCCCGATCCATGGCTTTCTTGATGAAGTCGATAAGCAGAATCGCATTTTTGGTCACCAGGCCCATCAGCATAATAATACCGATAATTGAAAACAGGTTCATGGTCGAATTAAACAGGAATAGCGCCAGGAATACACCAATTAATGACAAGGGTAATGAAGCCATAATGGCAGCAGGGTGAATAAAGCTGTTGAACTGGGAGCCGAGTACTATATAAATGAATACAATTGACAGGGTAATCGCAGTGAGCGCATAACCTGCGGATTCTGCCATATCTGCATTGGCGCCTTGGGTATCAAAACTATAACCCGGCGGCATGTCGAAACTATCCTGAAGTCTGCTGATATCCGTACCGATGTCACCTGCGGGGCGTCCAGAGGTATTTGCTTCAACCAGCACCTCACGCGCCAGATCTCGACGATTAATCTGAGAAGCTCCCAGTTTTTCTTCAAAATTAGCAACGCTAGAAAGTGGGATCAAGATCGGCTGATTATTGCCATCCATTTTAGATGAAGTGATATACATATTTTGCAGATCACTCGGCAGGGTGCGCCGGTCTTCGGTCAGGCGTAAGTTAACATCATAAGTTTCACCTTTTTCATCCTGCCAGGTGGTGACATCATCGCCGGCAATCAGTGGGCGAACCACATTGGCAATTTGATTGACTGACAAACCAAGATCACTGGCCAGAACGCGATTGATCTGTACACCTAAGGTCGGTTTTGGCTCTTTCAGTGAGGATTCAAGATCGACAATGCCATCAATTTTAGCCATCTCGACCATAAAGCGATCGGAAATCTTCTGTAGTTCATTCAAATCAGGGCCTTTGATTGAAATCATAATCGGCTTTTGGCCACCCGATACGGTTTCATCCGCGGAAGCGACTGAGGTAATGGTAATGCCGCCCACAGATTGTAAACGTTGACGGAATTCATTATTGAGATCATTCAAGCTTTTCTCGCGTTCAGTCCGCGGAGTCACAGTGACACGTAAGCTGACATGGTTTTTACCGCGATCGGTCACACCATTAATTACGCCGTAAGTTGCACGTACATCAGGATGCTGACGTACAATTTTATCGACCTGCTGCAGTTTGGCTTGTGAATATTCCAGTGAAGCATCGACTGGAGTTTCAAACTTGATCCGGATTTCACCCTTATCCGGGACAGGTACGAACTCGGTACCAATCAGTTTCGACAGGGCTAGAGCGCCAAACAAAGACGCCACTGCAATTACAATAGTAATGAATCTAAAGCGCAAAGCCAGTTTCAGCAGTTTTTCATAGACATGGCTTAAATTGTCTAATTTACCTGAAATCCAGTTAAAGAAACGTTTAATGCGCCCTGGCTTTTTATTGGGATCTTTTTTCTTTTCTGCCCAATGCGCAGATAGCATTGGATCTAGAGTGAAGCTAACAAACATGGAAATCAGAACGGCGGTACTCACCGTTACACCGAACTGATAGAAGAAACGGCCAATGATTCCGCCCATAAAGGCAACAGGCAAGAATACCGCGACAATGGTCAGGGTTGTTGCCAGAACGGCAAGGCCAATTTCTTTGGTGCCGTCCAGCGCGGCAGTGACATGGTCTTTACCCATATCGGTATGCCGTACGATATTTTCCCGTACTACAATTGCATCATCAATCAGCAAACCGATACTTAAAGACAGGGCCAATAAGGTCATCATATTGATGCTGAAACCAAAAGCCCAGATAAAGGTCAAAGTTCCGAGCAATGCAATCGGTAAAGTGAGGCCAGTAATGACCGTTGAGCGGAAAGAACCTAAAAATAATAGAACAATCAGCACAGCAAGAACCGCACCCTCAATAATGGTACGCGCCACATCACCAATGGTGCCGCGGATACTTTTTGAAGAATCCACCACAACTTTTAAGGTGGTTCCTTGTGGCAATTGGGCTTTAATGCTTTCAAGAGTTTTGTAGGTACTGTCTACTACTTCAATAACATTAGAATCAGAGCTACGCAGAATGTCGACAGCCACTGCAGCCTTGCCATCCAGAAATGCACCAGTTTCAAGTTCTGCCTGACTATCTTCAATTTCTGCGACCTGTTTCAGAAAGATCGGTGCACCATTTTTATTGGCAATGACCAGATCGCCAAAGGCGAGGGGATGCAGGACTTTGGAATTGATCTCAATCACCAGTTCCGAGTTGCCAGATTTTAATGTACCGCCCGGAACTTCGATATTTTCAGATTTCAGAGTATTAATGACGCTATCCACGCCAATGCCAAAAGCTTGTAGTTTCTGTGGTTCAACCTGAATGCGAATCTGGCGCTGTGCATCACCGAGCAGGTTGACGGTACCTACACCCGGAACAGTTCTCAGTTGTGGAACAATGCGCTGATCCAGATAGGAGCTTAGTGTCTTTAAACCCATATTGTCGGACTCAAATACGATCGACATGATTGCATTGGCAGTCGGATCATAACGCTCGACGACTGGCTCCTGAATTTCATCACGGAATTCAGCGGTGACTGAAGCAATTTTGTCACGGACATCCTGTGCTGCCGTGGTTGAAGGCACTTCCAGATTGAATTCGGCCGTAATCATCGACAGGCCTTCACTGGATTGTGAAATCACCTGTTTTAAACCGGAAATAGTATTGATCTGGTCTTCGAGTTTTTTGGTAATTTCCGATTCAACAGTTTCTGGGGAAGCACCTGGATAGTTGGTATAAATCACGACAAAGGGGAAGTCCACATCCGGAAATTCTTCCACACCCATGCGCTGCCAGGAAGCTAGTCCAAGCACCATCAAACAGAACATCATCATAATGGTGAAGACGGGATACTTCACACTAATTCGGGTAAACCACATATTAATGATCCTGTCTGATTAGTTGGAACGCACTGTCACTGGCTTGTTGAGATCTGCCTCGGTAAATGGAATGCGACTGACCTGATCACCTGTTTCCAGACCCTGGATCACTGCAGTATTCTGGTTATAGCGCTGTTCCAGAACCTGAACATTCACTTTAATAATTTTGTTCTGGCGAATAACCCAGACATAAGGTTTATTCTGGATATCCTGAATGGTATCGAGGGGAATAATCTGACCAGAAACTTGTTGAGAACTCAGAATATTGCCTTCAACAAAAGAGCCAATACTTAAAGAGGGAATACTTTCATTTGGTCTGGCGAAGAATTCAATCTGGCGACTAGCCTGATCAGCAATTGGAGATACCCGGCTAATAACAGCGGTAAATGTGTTTGGATTGCCCTGAATCTGGTATTCAATTTTGCTACCTAAACGCAGACTGGACTGCATCTCACTCGGGACACGGGCCTGAATTTCCAGTTGATTTGGATTTACGATTTCAAACAGGGTTTGTCCGATCGCCACGGTTTGACCGGGCTCAACCTGACGCTGGGTGATCACGCCACTAATCGGGCTTGTGATAATGCCATCACGATCGGCTTTTACGGCAATATCGACATTGGCTTGCTGTGCGCGGACATTTTCAACCTGGGCCTGATAGTCAACCTGACTTTGCTCATATTCAACTTTAGAAATAAAGCCTTGGTCGAGCAGGCGCTTTTTGCGCTGCATCATGTTACGCGCCTGATTGGCCTGTGCCTGGGTAGATGCCAGATTGGCACGGGCCTGAGCCAGACGTGCGGCATTGTCCTGATTATTTAAGCGAACCAGTACCTGACCTTTAGCTACATTGTCACCGACCTGAGCATTAACACTGGTGGCAGTGGCCGAAACCTGCGCTTGAATACTGCTTTGGTTGACTGCGCGAATAGTGCCGGTAAATGCGGATTTCTGGATTGAAGTACCTGTTTTTACAGCTACCAGATCCTGAAGAATTAGTTCAATTGTTTTGGGACTTTCGGCTTGCGGTGTAGATTCATTTTTATTGCAGCCGCTTAGAAAAAGACTTAAGCAAAGTGCACTCACCATCAATACAGAGCGCGAAGAAGGGGTCTTTGAAATATGAAAATGCTGTGCAAATGGCATATTAATCCTTTTCACTTGTGGTCGTTTAAAGCAACAACAAGTTATTTGTGTTTATTCAAGTGCTTTTAAACGGGCAATAATTCTGTCGTATTCCGCTTCCATATTTCGATAGCGAGTTTGTAAAGATTGAATATTTTCTTTTTGAGAAATGAGGTTTTTCTGGTTGTTTTCAAGGTTGGCTTTCAAAGATGCCGGGGGATTATTGCCTTTACGTAAATATTCACGTTCTTGGCGTAAAAACATAACCCGGTCTTGCTGCAACTGTTTCATCTGCTCTTGCTGAAAGGCAATCTGTTTTTTAAGTTGGCTCAGACTTTCATTCTTTTTTTGTAGAGCAACATGGCTATTGGTATAGGCACGTTTCAGTTTCTGGTCTTCTGCAATGCGCTGAGCCTGCTGGGCACGTTGCGGCGCCTGTTTAATATCTTTATCGACATTATAAGGACGTGCACGTTTAATGACCTGCATATTCTGGTCAAGTGCCTCATATCCATAGCGGATATGGTTGGGGGTAACGTTAGTGCTGATATTGGCCACACCTTTCTTATCATAATAGCGGTACCAGGTGGCTTTTGGTGGCTGGTCAGTTGAGGCATAAGAAATGGTGACCTGAAGAAAAAGTGTCACTGCAAATATGAATCGGCCAGTCATTTTATTTTTATCAATGAAAGCAAGTTTTTCTGAAAACTGACTCATCATTGGCTCCCCAATTGAAAGTTGACTAAATTACTTATTTTAAAGTAATAATAATGCTATATTAGACTCAAATTCACGAATTAAAAACTACCATCAGTCAAAAAAAAAGCAATGACAAAATAAAAATGTGAAATGGTTAATGAAAATCCGCCATTTATGCACACTTGTGTAGAAAATGTTCATTGATAATACAAGTGGATTTGTGTTAAAAATGTTTATCGATCGTAATAAAATAATCCTATGAGCCTTATGGCGCATCGTTTCTAAAATGGGAAGGGTCAAAATGGACGATAAATTCCAAAATCTAAAAGTTATGGTCATTGATGACTCAAAGACCATTCGTCGTACAGCAGAAACTCTTCTACAGCGCGAAGGATATGAAGTCGTGACTGCGGTAGATGGTTTTGAAGCTTTGTCAAAAATCGCAGAAACCAATCCGGATATCGTATTTGTAGACATCATGATGCCTCGTCTAGATGGTTATCAAACTTGTGCATTGATTAAAAATTCTCAAAATTATCAGAATATTCCTGTGATTATGCTTTCGAGTAAAGATGGCTTATTTGATCAGGCCAAAGGTCGTGTTGTTGGTTCGGACGAATACTTGACTAAACCTTTCAGTAAAGATGAATTGCTTAACGCAATCCGTAACCATATTAGTGCTTAATAATTGATTTTTTAGGGGAATTGGCATGGCGCGTATCTTAATCGTAGATGACTCACCGACAGAAACATTCCGTTTTAGAGAGATTCTTTCTAAACATGGCTTTGAGGTGATTGAAGCATCCAATGGTGCAGATGGGGTAACCATGGCTCAGGCTGAGTTGCCAGATCTGGTATTGATGGATGTGGTCATGCCAGGCGTGAATGGCTTCCAGGCAACACGTCAAATTGCACGTGGTGCAACCACCAAGCATATTCCGATTGTGATTGTAAGTACCAAAGATCAGGCCACTGACCGCGTTTGGGGTAAACGTCAGGGCGCCGCAGATTATCTTACAAAACCGGTAGATGAAAAACAGTTGATTGAAGTGATTAAGCACCACCTCAACGCAGGATAAGCTCTATGGCAGCAAATGGATTTATCGAATTGCTTCGCATTGCGAAACGGGGAAATAAAAACTACGTTTCTAATGAAAATGAAGTCAACCGATGGTCAGGCATTGCTTTTGAGATGATGGGGCAATATTTTGTTGCCCCGCTGGGGGAAGTATCCGAAGTGATCTATCCTCCAAAATATACGCCAGTTCCTAATACTCAATCATGGGTTTTAGGGTTGGCCAATATTCGGGGAAGGTTATTATCAGTTTCTGATTTGACTCAATATGTATCAGGACAGAGTAGCCAGTTTTCACCGACTCAAAAAGTATTATGTATTCACCATAATGACCAATATGTCGGTTTGGTTGTTGATCAAGTTTTGGGTATACAACATTTTAATAAGAAAAGTTTTTTTTCTAAAACAACTGAATTGGATAATAACTTACAAGAATACTGTCAGGGATTTTTCCACCAGCATAACCAACAATGGCATGTGTTCTTATTCAGTCGTCTGTTGCAAAATCCAAAATTTATGAACGCATCTATAAAATTTATAAATTAAACGTCGCGCACGAAAGTAATAAAGACGTAAATCGGGGAGAGGCTGCATGGGCTTTAAACTTAAAAAGAAAAATACAAGTGAAGGTAGCCGCAAAAGTGGCAATACTTTTTTATCCAAGATTCAATCACAAACAGATCAGTTGTCACGTGTATTTGGTGATAGTGAAAAGTCTAAACCGTTTATTTATGGTGCAGCCGGCTGTCTGTTAGCGGCAACCATCACTTTATTGTATCTTTTCTACAGTGTGCCACGTGCCAACCAGCTGACACAAAGTCTGGGTGATTTACGTCTGCTTTCACAAACCATTTCACGTCAGGCAACTGAAGCAACGGCTTCTGGTACACCTGAGGCGATGAAAAATCTGACAGATTCTCAAAAAGCTTTTGCTGAAAACCTTGAGACTGTAAAAAATATCCATTCCAATAATGAAGCGCTGCAAGCAGTAGATAAACAGTGGACAGAAGTATCTTCTAGTATTGACCTGATTGCATCGCAACAAAAAATCATTAACCAGTTATATGACACCAACATTGCGATTGGTGAAGCGATCCCGGGGATTCAGGCCGAATATAACTTGATGGTCGACCAGATGGCGCGTCAAGACATGCCGTCTAACCAGGTGGTTATTGCGAAAAACCAGGTATTTATTGCGGAACGTATTTTACGTTCGATCAGTTTGGTATTGACCGGTAACGACGGTTCACGTGAATCAGCGGATGACTTCAGTGCCGATACCGAAACTTTCGGTTCATACTTAAATGCACAGTTAAACGGTTCTGCTGAACTGGGTGTACAACGTATTACTGATCCTAACCTGCGCGAGTCTCTAGAAGGCATCAAAGCGGAATATGATGATGTACTTGAATCAGCATCTGCGACAATCCTGAAAAACTCTGCGCAAATCGTAAAAGTACGTCAGGCATCTGCATCAATTTTCTCGCAATCTGATGCCCTGCTCGATAACCTGAACAAACTGTCTGGTAACTCTGGTCTGAAAACAATCGTTCCAGCGGTTTTGTTAATTCTGTTATTGATCGGCTTCCTGCTGTGTGTATTCCGCCTGTTAACCCTACGTGGTGCATCGGATAAACAGCGTGTAACCCGTCTTCAAGAAGAATATGACCGTAACCAGAATGCGATTTTACGTTTACTGGACGAGATTGCCGACCTTGCGGATGGTGACTTGCGTTCATATGCAACAGTATCGGAAGACTTTACCGGTGCGATTGCCGACTCGATTAACTTCGCGATCGACCAGTTACGTGACCTGGTATCTCGTATTACCGAAACTTCTCAGGAAGTTGCGCAATATACAGCGACAACTCAAAGCATTACCAACCAGTTAGCTGAAGCATCTGAACACCAGGCACAAGAAATTGCCGGTGCATCTGCTGCGATTAACGAAATGGCGATGTCCATTGACCAGGTATCTGCCAACGCGGAAGAATCTGCAGTCGTTGCGGAACGTTCAGTACAAATTGCTGCAAATGGTGCAGACGTTGTACACCGTTCAATTGAAGGTATGGATACGATTCGTGAACAGATTCAGGAAACGTCGAAACGTATTAAACGTCTGGGTGAATCTTCACAAGAAATTGGTAACATCGTCGCCCTGATTAACGATATTGCCGACCAAACCAACATCCTGGCTTTGAACGCAGCGATTCAAGCGTCGATGGCGGGTGAAGCTGGTCGTGGTTTCGCCGTGGTAGCGGATGAGGTCCAGCGTCTTGCGGAACGTTCTGCATCTGCAACTAAACAGATTGAAGGCCTGGTAAAAACCATTCAGACCGATACCAACGAAGCCGTAATTTCAATGGAACAAACCACAGCCGAAGTTGTACGTGGTGCGAACTTGTCTAAAGATGCCGGTGTGGCACTAGATGAGATTCAGAACGTATCGAATAACCTGGCAAAACTGATTGCAAACATTTCCGATGCTGCGAAACTTCAGTCAGCATCTGCAGGTCATATTGCGACCACGATGAATGTCGTACAGGAAATTACTTCACAAACTACGAGTGCAACCTTCGATACAGCACGTTCGGTATCTGAATTGGCGAACATGGCCGATGCATTACGTGAATCTGTATCTGACTTTAAACTACCAGAATAAAGTCAGAAAGTATGAGGGGAGTGTGCCTTAACCTAGGTTGAGGCACATTCAGAAATACAGATAAAGCCTCGACAAGATGGACTTGACTACATAAGGTTAGGTCTCGCGTGACGGTCACAATTAAGTTTGAGCGCCCTTCTTGGCGGCACAACGTAAGAAGCATTAGCTATGAAAGAAATATTAAAAAATTTAGTTGAAACGACAACGCTTCCTGAAGACAGTTATCTTGATCAAGATGCAGAAATTCTTGAAATTTTTGTCGAGGAAATCGAAGAGATTTTCGTTGAGTTAAATGCTTTATTTCCAGAATGGTTGAGTGATCCGGCTCATCAGGAAAACCTGAAAACCATTCGCCGCCATTTTCATACCCTGAAAGGTTCAGGCCGTATGGTGGGGGCTAAATCTGCGGGTGAAATTGCATGGGCAGTGGAAGATACCTTAAACCGGGTACTTTCAGGTTCGATCCAGTTAACGCCTACGATTCAACAGTATGCCAAAGCTGTACTGAATATTTACCAGTTTACTTTATATCCAAAATTCAAACAGGTGCAGGAACTCGATGTTGACCTGCGCCCAGTCGTGCTTTTAGGTCAGCAATTACAACAACAAATGACACCTGAACCGGCTTTAGAAGAACTCTTGCAACTGGCAGACAGTCTGACTGCCGAAGGCCAGATCACAGGTCTTGAGCTAGGTGATTCGGCTGAAGATCAAGATACAACTGCAGCAATAGAAATAAGCACAACAGAATTTGAGCTTGAAGAAGCTGATAGTGAAGATGCTGCACGTAGTGATGTAGAAGAAACCGTGGCGATCTTTATCGAGGAAGCGGAAGAGCATCTCGAAACGATTGCCAAGTTCCTGCGTAGCGAAAATGAAAAAGTGCAGGATTATAATGCATTGATTCGTGCTATTCATACTTTGCGCGGCAGTTCGTCCATGGCACAGATCGAAGAAATCTTCGAGGCCAGCTCTAAAGTAGAACATCTGTTTAAAACACTGCTTCAGGATGAAATTGCATCCACCTCAAAAGAAACTGCTGTATTAATTCAGTATGCTGAATTTGTCAGCGACTATCTGCATTTGTTACGTCAGGGTGATAGCAGCAAACTGGCAGCAGTGTATGCGACTTTTGAGCGTGTCTGGAATGATTATGGCTTCGCAGCCACTGAAACGGAAACAGTTGAAACCCAAGGTCTGGTGACCAAGCTGGTTGAACTGGAGATTGACCTGTTACTGGATGCCGAGTTTGAATTCGATAAACGCGCTAAAGTCGATTATCCAGAATATATTCAGGCTTTAAGCGAGCAGGCTGCCGAGCTGCTTGCACATACAGATAACCGTGCCGCACTGGGTATTCATGAGTTTACGACAGATTTAAAATCTGCTTATGATGCCTTGCTGGAAAAACCGGTACTGCTGAATAGTGATTATGCTTATGAGCTGTTTGCCCAGGCACATCAGGAATTCATTCATTTATTCGATACCCTAGCAGCAGGCCAGCGTGTCATTCTGAATGATGATACGCAAAAAACCTTGAGTGAACTGGCTGCATTTGTACAGCAGGACCTGGAAATCTTTGCCGAAGACAATGTCCCTGCTGAACAAGTATCAGAAGAAATTTCTATTCCTGAAGCTGCAACCACAGCCAGCATTGACTTTTCTGCTTTAAGCCAGCGTATTGCCTCTGACCGCCAGTACATCGACAGCGCAGAAACTCAGCGTGATTTCGATGAGGATCTACTGAATATCTTCCTGGAAGAAGCGGATGAATTACTGGTAGGTATTGATGAAGATCTGAATACCTGGAGTAAAAAGCAGGATGATACGACTTCACTGAATAACCTGATGCGTCACTTGCACACCTTAAAAGGTGGTGCAAACATGATTACCGCTTCTCATATCGGTTCGATCTCGCACGAACTGGAAAGTATTTATGAGCGAATCATCCGTCAGCAGATCGCTGTTACTCCAGCGCTGATTCAAATCATTCGTCTGGTGCAAGATAACGTTTCTGACCGTATCCAGTCGATCCGTGATGAAGGTATCGATTATCCGGCTGTTGAAGCAATTTCGATTCTGCAAAATATTCAGGCATTGGTGGCTGGTCAAGCTGTTGCAGCTCCGGTAGAAACATCGATTCCTGTTGTCGAGTTTGAATATGCAGAAGCTAGTGCTGATTCCGAACAAACAGCGGATGAAGCATCGGAAGAGATTGCATTAGAAGATACAAGTTCAGATCTAGAACCGGCCCTAAACTTAGAAGATGAACAAGTTGAGCTGACTGAAACAGAAACTTTGACTGAGCCAGTTGAAATTGTAGCAGAAGAGCGCTCTGAAGAAGATGAACTGAAGTCAATTGTTGAAGAAACCTTCCTGGAAGAATCAGAAGAGATTCTCGACAATACCGAAAAACTGCTGAACCAATGGTTTGATCAGCGTAGTGACCGTAGCTTATTGCTTCAATTACAACGTGCTGCCCACAGTATCAAGGGTGGTGCGCGCATGGTTGAAAACGAAAAGGTGGCCAGCATTGCGTATGAACTGGAAACCACATTCGAACAGTTTGCGGTATATCACTTTAACTCGAATGCTTATGATGGCCTGCTGCAAAAAACACTGGCTTGGTTAAGACAAGCGATCTTCCAGCATGACTATAGCAATTTTGAACAGATCCAAAGCAGCCTGAAAAAGATTGCTTATGTGGATGTTACTGCGCAGCTGCCGGAACGTCTGGCTAAAACAGAAACGCTGGTCACAGAAAATAGCTTCGAGTTTGTCGAAGGTGATGGTACTGAGCCACCACGTATGATGGGTGAGTGGATCGATACCGGTAATACCGATACCAGCCATGAAATGATCCGTATCTCTGCTGATCTGGTTGAGAAGATGATCGACCTGTCAGGCGAGAATGCAATTAACCGTTCGCGTATCGAGATGGATTTGGGTCAGCTCGGCAATACTCTGAACGAGATGGAACTGGCGATCAAGCGTCTGGCGGACCAGTTGCGCCGAATGGAAGGCGAGCTAGAATCTCAAATTATTGCCAAACACGGTTCAGAAAACTCGCGTTATGCAGACTTTGACCCACTGGAAATGGACCAATATTCGTCCCTGAATCAGTTGTCCAAGTCGTTAGCGGAATCTGCTTCGGACTTGGTTGACTTCAAGAGCACTCTATCTGACAAGATTCGTGAAACTGAAGGTTTGTTATTGCAACAATCACGGATTCAGGCCGAGATTCAGGAAAGCCTGATGCGTACTCGTCTGGTACCGTTTGACCGGATGTTGCCACGTTTACAACGTATCGTACGTCAGACTTCTACGACTTTGAACCGTCCAGCTGAATTGATTGTTCAGAACAGTGAAGGTGAATTAGACCGTAATATTCTGGAACGTCTGGTAACGCCATTCGAGCATATGCTACGTAATGCGATTGACCATGGTCTGGAAGATACAGCAGATCGAATTGCCCTGAATAAACCAGAAGTCGGTTCAATCCTGTTAAATATCAGCCGTCAGGGTACAGATGTCATCGTCTCATTTAGTGATGATGGTAAAGGTATCGATGCTGAGAAGATTCGTGAGAAAGCACTGAGCCAAGGCCTGATCAAAGAAGATCAGACACTGGATTCGGAAGAGCTATTGCAATTCATTTTTCACCCGGGCTTTAGTACCGCTAAATCTGTAACCCAGATTTCTGGTCGTGGTGTGGGTCTGGATGTAGTACAAAGCGAGATCAAGTCGCTGGGCGGTCACGTATCTGTCAGCTCTGAAGTCGGCAAAGGCACAACCTTCACCATTCGCGTACCGACGACTGTAGCGGTCAGCGATGCCTTGATGGTAAAAGTGGGCGATCAGCAATACGCCGTTTCTCTGGCGCAAATCGACCGTATTGTACGTATTGCACCATCTACTCTGGAAACTTACTTCAACAGTAAAGACGATTTCTTCAAGATTGATGGCGTTAATTACAAATTGCGTTACCTGTCTGAGTTCGTATCGAATCAGCCAATTCCTCGTCTGAACAACGTAGCGCATTCACTGCCAGTATTGCTGATTAAAGGCAACAGTGGTCAAACCATTGCCTTACTTGTGGATCAGTTAGTAGGTTCACGTGCACAGATCGTGGTGAAACCAATCGGCCATCAGTTCGCCAATATTGGTGTAGTCACTGGTGCGACGATTCTTGGTGATGGTCAGGTTTGTCTGATTCTGGATGGTCAGAATATTGCCCGTCAGATCCATGGTACGCAGCGTGTGAAACACATGCAGGATCAACGCGATGGTTCACGTTCTGGCAATGCTCGCCGTCTGGTAATGATCGTGGATGACTCGGTGACTGTACGTAAGGTGACCTCGCGTCTGCTTGAGCGTCAGGGTTATGATATTGTCACCGCCAAAGATGGTGTAGATGCGATTGAGCAGCTTGAAAATGTCCGTCCGGATCTGATGCTGCTGGATATTGAAATGCCGCGTATGGATGGTTTTGAGGTCACGAACCTGGTTCGTCACCACGATATTCACCGTGACCTGCCAATCATCATGATTACTTCACGTACTGGTGAAAAACACCGTGAACGTGCTTTCAGTCTGGGCGTAACCCACTACATGGGCAAACCGTTCCAGGAAGCTGAATTACTGGCGAATATTCAACAGTTAATTGCTGAAAAACAGGGGTCATAAATGAGTCAGAATACGACTAATGCCAAAATGGCTGATCAGATAAGTCAGCAGGAACTTCAGCATTTAATTACGGTATCTACCGGATTTATTGATGCTTATATTATTGACTGTCACGGCAAAGATCCAATGCTGTTACCACAAAATATTGTCCTGTCTGCACTGGATAGTGATACCCAGGTTAAAGTGGTTGAGTGGCATGATGCGCAATTACCGGTTTATGCAGTTAATGATCCTACACGTAAAAGTGGTGTGGCGCTGGTGATTGAAGGAGATGAGGTGCATCAGCGTTTTGCCCTGATGTGTAATGAAATGCCGAAAACCATTCGTCTGCGTATTTCTGAAGTCGTCGATGCTGATCAGCAAGTGACTGACCCCGCAGTATTCCAGTATGTGCGTATGGGGGATCAGTTATTTCACATCCCGCAAATGGGTTATATTCAGTCTTCAATTGGCTTGTAATTCATTACAAAGCACATAAAAAAAGGAACTCTTCTGAGTTCCTTTTTTTACATCTGGTGATTAATTGGCTAACAGGTTCACCAGAATCTGCTCATAAATTTCAGCCAGTGGTTCAAGGTCTGCAATATCGACATGCTCATTAATTTGATGGATTGTGGCATTCAGTACACCGAGTTCTAGGACTTGTGCACCGGTAGGCGCAATAAAGCGACCATCTGAGGTGCCGCCTGAAGTTGATAATTCAGTTTCAGTACCAGTCACAGTTAAAATGGCATCTTTAGCGGCATTCACCAGCTCACCAACGGGTGTCAGGAATGGCAGGCCAGATAAAGTCCATGAAATATCATAGTCCACACCATGACGATCCAGAATTTCAAGCATACGTGCCTTTAGTTCTTCAGCAGTCACTTCAGTTGAATAACGCCAGTTGCAGAGCAGGTTCATCGTACCTGGAACAACGTTGGTTGCACCGGTACCGGCATTGATATTTGAAATCTGGAAAGACGTCGCAGGGAAGTATTCATTGCCATTATCCCAGACTGTTTCGCACAGTTCGGCAATGGCTTTAGATGCTGTATGAATTGGATTCACTGCTAAGTGTGGATAAGCCACATGACCTTGTTTGCCTTTTACAGTCAAGTTGGCATTCAATGAACCACGACGGCCATTTTTGACAATATCACCCAGTTTGTTGGTACTTGATGGTTCACCTACCAGACACCAGGTAATTTTCTCATTACGGGCTTCCAGAGTTTCAATCACTTTTACCGTACCATTGATCGATGGACCTTCTTCATCTGAAGTGATTAGATAGGCAATTGAACCTTTATGATTCGGATATTTTTCGACAAAACGTTCAGTGGCCACCACCATTGCAGCCAAAGCCGTTTTCATGTCGGCGCTACCACGGCCATAAAGCTTGCCATCACGAATTTCTGGCGCAAATGGGTCAGAGTTCCAGGCATCCAGGTTGCCGGTTGGCACAACATCGGTATGGCCAGCAAAACAGAAAACCGGGCCTTCAGTACCTTTACGCGCCCAAATATTATCAACATCTTCAAAGCGCATTGATTCAATATTGAAACCCACCTTCTTCAAACGTTCTGCCATGATATTCTGGCAGTCATGATCAATAGGGGTCACAGAAGGCTGACGTAATAATTGCAGGCTTAAATCAAGAGTCGCGGAAGATGTCATATGGTGAATTCATAAGTCGATAAATTTGTCGGCTCTATGATAGGCGAATATGGCCTGTAATGTGAATGTTCCGCATAAAAAAACCCTATCTGAGATAGGGTTTGTGGAGAAGCTAGAAAGAGTTTAGTTTTGACGGATTTCTTCAGAAGTTTTTTCTGCAGTGCCTGTTACAGCTTCGCCTGCTTTAGAAACGTCTTTACCCACACCTTTGACAGTGTTACAGCCAGTTAAAACAAAAGCCATTACCAATGAAGCAGCAAGAATTTTTTTCATCATCATCTCCGTATTATCGATAATAAAATTATTATGATGTGGAACTAAGATTAGAAAATATACGACATAAAAAATATGTGGTTTTCATAGTGCTTCGGTTAATAAATGTAATGTTTTAAAAGGGTTTATGCGAAGGAAAGGGCAGCAGAAGCGGGCTGCGATACATATAAAAATCCTCTTGATCAGCCTTTTTATAAAGTCCATTTGTCCACCAATAGGGACTTGAACTGCTGATCTGCGCATTAGGATAAATCCATTCATGACGTTGCAAACGATAGAAATTAGCCGCTGGGTCGGGAATCTGCTGACCCCATAAGCCTATGCGACGTTGGGTATTGACCCAGTCAGGTAAGGTCTGATCGGCACGATGCACTGGAAGATAAAGCTGGCCTTTTAACATGCAGAAACGCTGCTCAATCTGCTGATCCAGAGCCTCATCAAACTGAAACTGTTTCTGGGTAAAATGCTTCATTTTACGGATTAAAGTATCGGTGCGGTTTAGGCCATACCAGTTTGGCAGGCTAAAATCGGCTTCTGCGAGGTAGTATTTCAGCGCCACTTCCCAATGTTCAGTCAGACCAGCCTCTGTATTGAATAACAGAAAATCCAGTTCACCCAGTGTTTTAGCGCCGTCAATTTTCTGAATGCTATGACCTAAAAGCTTATAAGGATGATAGGCATCATCCAGCAGCCAGAACCAGACCAGCATTTCAAAGCGCAAACCCAGCCGGGTGCTTTTAAGCTGCTGCACGAATTGCTCCAGCTCTTCTGGATGCCGGTCCAGATATTTCAGACGTGGATGATAATTTTGCAGGTGATGTTGCCAAGTCTCAGAATCATGTAAGTCAAAAGCATGGACGACTTCAAGTTCGTCTGGAATTTGAGACAGAAGGTTTGGACTACCGACAGCAAATGCCAGTTGCCGCACCAAAGGATGCTGATAATATTGCCATGCTTCTACAAGATGATGATTTAGACTGGAAAAGGGCATAGCACATCCTGTGAAAAGTGCACAAATACAACGGACAGATTTTAAAAACACTTTATACTACCCCTAATTTTGTGGGTAGGACCGATTTATGAAAATATTGTTTTGGCGAAGCCTGGTCGTACTGTTTGTCGTACTGGGTTTTATCGGCGCAATCTTGCCCGGCATGCCAACTACAGTATTTTTAATTCTGGCGGCTTGGGCGGCATCCAAAGGCTGGCCACAGATGGATGCATGGCTGCTGAATCATCCAAAATATGGTCCGACTTTAAGAGCCTGGCGTGCCAATGGTACTGTGCCACGCAAGGCCAAATGGCTGGCCAGTATCATGATGTTCATCAGTGGCATTATCATGTTATTTACGACAGCACCGCTGGCAGTCAAAATCTTTACTGATGTGACCATGCTGATTGTGGCGATCTGGTTATGGCGTCGACCCGAACCAGTTCAGGACATAATCCATCCAGAACACATGGCCACAAAGAAAGTAGAACTAGAAACTATCAAGACAGAGAAAGAGAAGTCATGAGCCATTTGCAGCTGGATCAGGCAGAAATCCTGATTGATCTCGCCCAACAAAAACTATATTTGCCAAAATATAATAAGCAGTACCTGATTTCTACGGGTAAGAATGGCATAGGTGAAGCAGAAAATAGTGGCAAGACGCCTCGTGGATGGCATAAAGTCGCTGAAAAGTTTGGCCAGCAGACACCTTTAAATAGTGTGTTTATTGCCCGTCAAGCGACAGGTGAAATTTATAATGCAGAACTGGCACAGCAATTCCCGCAGCGAGACTGGATTCTCAGCCGGATCTTATGGCTAAGTGGGCTTGAAGAAGGTTTTAACCAGGGCGAGGGTTGTGATACTTACCAACGTTATATCTATATTCATGGTACGCCTGATTCTGAGCCGATGGGTATTGCAATGTCACATGGCTGTATCCGCATGCGGAATACGGATGTGGCCGAGCTGTTTGAACTGGTGAATGAAGATGCACTGGTCTATATTTCAGAACAGCCGCTGAATCTGACTGTTTAAATGACTTAAATGACATAAGAAAATTTGTGGATGATTTAAAATTAATTGAAATATCTTCTATTTAAATAAGGGAAAGTAGATGAGGTCATCGATCATCTATGTACTCTACTTTTATAGACAAATAGACTTAGAAACAGGAGTTATAGCCCGCCAATAAAAGTCATCGATTTGTTTTTAGAGGGCTGCAAGCTTTTAAAATAAAGATTACAGGATCACAACGTTGCGGTGAGCTGGGCTTTGTATAATCTTTCAGCAATACTGAAGTCTGTTGCATGTTCTGGTCTCAATTTTCATGAGTAAAACCGTAAAAATTCGGCTTTTAGTTTCAGAGAGTGTCCTTAGAAAATCGGTATAGACTTAAAAAATAAACAAAAAGTGTTGTTTTTTTTAACAATCAACCTATTTTTTAATCACTCACACCGAAAAAGCAGAAAACAGTCAGAAAAGCGTTTGACAGTCTGTGAAGATTCTCTATAATGCACCTCATCAAGCGATGAAGTCGATTTGAAAGGGCGCTTAGCTCAGTTGGTAGAGCGTCTGCCTTACAAGCAGAATGTCGGCGGTTCGATCCCGTCAGCGCCCACCAAGCTTCTTTCAAAGTTGAGACACTTATAGTGCAGCGGTAGTTCAGTTGGTTAGAATACCGGCCTGTCACGCCGGGGGTCGCGGGTTCGAGTCCCGTCCGCTGCGCCACTTTAAGTTCTTGATAAATCGTTTGCCACAATAGCGACATTGTGTAAGTGCAGCGGTAGTTCAGTTGGTTAGAATACCGGCCTGTCACGCCGGGGGTCGCGGGTTCGAGTCCCGTCCGCTGCGCCATTTACATGATAGACCTTTTGAGGGCGCTTAGCTCAGTTGGTAGAGCGTCTGCCTTACAAGCAGAATGTCGGCGGTTCGATCCCGTCAGCGCCCACCAGATTTTTTGTGATGCAGCGGTAGTTCAGTTGGTTAGAATACCGGCCTGTCACGCCGGGGGTCGCGGGTTCGAGTCCCGTCCGCTGCGCCATCCTAAGAATCAAACAGTTTGACCCTTTAAGGGCGCTTAGCTCAGTTGGTAGAGCGTCTGCCTTACAAGCAGAATGTCGGCGGTTCGATCCCGTCAGCGCCCACCATATCTTCTAAAGATATACGCGATGCAGCGGTAGTTCAGTTGGTTAGAATACCGGCCTGTCACGCCGGGGGTCGCGGGTTCGAGTCCCGTCCGCTGCGCCATTTTTCATTCCCTGATGTGAAAAATGTGTTTCAAAATCCAAGACTACGCGCTCCGTTTGTCTTGCATCATAAAAAATAACGATGTTATTTTTTACTCTTCAGGGCGCTTAGCTCAGTTGGTAGAGCGTCTGCCTTACAAGCAGAATGTCGGCGGTTCGATCCCGTCAGCGCCCACCATATCTTTCTTGCCTAAATCCTGAATATTTCATAGAATTCGAAGTCTATAATAATTTGAAGATTTCAGACTATGAGAAATCCATATCAGCGCAAGGCAGCGATCAAATCGCAAAATACCGCCTACGATCCGCTACAAGTTTATAAAAATTTTATTGAAGCTATTGTTGCCCAAGGTGGCATTTTTGCACTTTACCAAGAGGGCTGGGCTTTATGTGCCACGCCGACAGGACAGCGTGCTTTCGCGACCTGGCAAAGCAAAGGTCTGGCCAGACTACTCATTAAAGATAACTGGGCCAATTACCAGATTCAGGAAATTACCCTCAAAGATTTTGTTGAAAAGGTCATTCCTTTCTTACGTCAGGAAAGCACTATTGTGTCATTGGATCTGACACCGGAAGGGCAGAATATTCTGGTTGCGCCTGAAAAACTTTTGCTGGATCTTAAAAACTACCTGTATCAGGTCTATGTACAGAAACCTGAACTATTCAAAAATCCAGCGATCCCTTCGCCAAGGCATATCCGTTTAAATTAATTTAGTGTTTAAGTCACTTATTTAAATAGTGAATATTCATTGAGCAGCCAGCCACTCAAAAAGGCAAAATATTCTCTTAACCAGAAGTTATAGCGCAGATAAAGAGGAGTGCTGGCACTCAAACTAATCACTTGCGGATAGCCTTGGTATCTGGCAATGGCGCGTGCACGGGGACTATGAAAATCACTGGTTGCAATCGCAATCGGATCATTTTGACTTATATTTTGTTGTTCCAATATCACTTGAGAATACATCAGGTTTTGAGCAGTACTTCTGCTTCGATCTTCAAGTTGGATAGGATTGATGAGTTCTGGGTAGGTGGTGTGGATATAGTGTTGCATGACTTCAGCCTCACTTTGCCTTTCCCGATAATTACGCCCACCTGTCATAATCATTAAAGCATCTGGATAGTGTGCGGCATATTTAGCTGCAATATCCAGACGGCTTTTTAAGATGGGTGACGGCTGTCCATTCGTAATCCCGCTGCCTAAAACCAGAATAGCGGCAGGAGACTGTGTAGATTCATTTGAATGAATGGACATCTGGATATAAGCGAAAAAAACAGCAACACTGATCATCCAGAGTAGAAATCCGGCCCAGAGGCTATTCCAGAACCAGATTCTAAATCTGGAATGCTGTTTCCAGCGCTGAATGCCTGAAAAGAGCAGAGTATACAGGATCAGTGCTACGCTAATGAAAATTGGCAAAAGAACACCGAAATGTCTTTGTCCCTGACTTATTAACCAGAGGCTGTTTATGCCAAGGATCAAACCAAAGATCAGGCTGAGACTTCGTTTAAGTTGGCTGGATATTTGGATACTCATATTTTTATTAATCTTTTTATCTTTTCTTCTATCTTATTAATAAAAAACCGGGCATGAAGCCCGGTCTTTTATAGATCAGCTGATCTTAATATACATCACGACGATAACGACCATCCAGACGTAATTGATCTACTGTGCTTTCACCGAGAATTTCAATCAGAGCCTGATCGACATCGCTGGCCATGCCATTAATGCTACCACACACATAAATCACGGCGCCTTGAGCGACCCAGAGTTTCAATTCTTCAGCTTGCTCACGCAATTTATGATGCACATAAACTTTTTCCTGCTGGTCACGAGAGAAAGCAAGGTCCAGTCGTTTTAATGTACCCATTTGCAGCCAGGCCTGAATGGTTTCTTCAAAGAAGAAATCATGGGCACGCTGACGTTCACCAAAGATGAGCCAGTTCTGAGTATAGTCCTGACGGTTACGCGCACTCAGCAAGCTCATCAAACCTGCGATCCCCGTACCATTACCAATACAGATAATCGGACGGTTATCTGCAATCAGATGGAAAGATTCATTCTTGCGAATACGCAGGGCAATCGGTGAATTTAGGGCAGTATGCTGTGTTAACCAGCCTGAGCCCAGACCTAACTGGCCTTGTGCATCAGATTGCTGACGCACGACCAGACGTAGCACTTGCTGACTTGGAATACTGGCGATTGAATATTCACGTGTAGCAAGAGTTGGTAATTGCTGTAACAGCTCATCTACTGAATCAAAAGGATCAACCTGAGTCAAATCACGATTCCAAAGTGCCTGTTCGATACTTTGCTTCAGAGAAGGCACTTGTGTACCCGCGGCAATACGGTATTTCTCCATAAATGCACGGATACGTTCAGGGCTGTTTCCTGGCTGGATTTCGGCAATATCACCTGCCTGCCAGACGGCTTCATGCTGTGGAACCAGTTCAATATTGAACGCAGGCGCACCAAGACTGTCTGGATTCAGCAATTCACGTTTGCTCAAAGTCCATTGATCGAAGGTTTTATCGATACCCATGTCCTGCAATTCAAACTGGGTCACATGGGCAAGGGCATTGGTCCATTGCTGGATATGCTCATTATTGGCATTATCCACTTCAATGGTCTTGAAGAGCTGCTTGGCACCATTCTGTTGTAACCACTGGTCAATACGATGACCGAAGCTGCAATAGGTGTCCGGATATTCCTGAGAGCCTAGGGCCAAAACTGCATAATTGAGATGGCTGAGATCTGCTTTGGCAGACAGAATTTTCTTTTCAAAAGAGGAGGCCAGGTCAGGTGCTTCACCTGTGCCATAAGTACTGGCTACAAATAGAACCTGTTCTGCTTGTTGCAGATCTTCAAGGCTTAGTTGCTGTACTGCTTTAACGCTGACAGGTTGACGTGCTTCCTGTAAGGCAGTGGCTGTGCGCCATGCCAGTTGTTCAGAGACACCTGTTTGTGAGGCATACGTAATCAGCCAAGGCTTGGTATTTGGATCCAGAGGCAGGGCAGTTGCGCCTTGGCGTGCAGCCAGAGTAAGTTTTTTCTGCTTGCGACGTTTCAGATAGAGCATCCAGCCAGTCACGAAGAACAATGGCATTAATAATGCAGCAATCATGACCAGGAACTGGTACACAGGACCAAAGAAGCTGCCACGGTGCACCGGTAACATGCTGCTCATGATTTTTTCATTGAGCTTTTTATCTTCATAGAGCTGGACTTCGGTAAATTCAGCACTGCGATAATTATAAGTCGCATTGTTGCGGGCACGTTCATGCTGTGCCACATGGTCAACAAAACTCAACTGCATTTCACCATCCGGTTTTTTCGGCAGGTTAAATGTCACAGTCGAATATTTGCCTGCAAATTGTGTACTGAAGCCAGCCCAGCTTTGATCCAGTGCACGTGAAATACTTTCTGGACTCATGCCAGCTTCTTCACGGCCTTCACCACGTTGTCCGCGTTCACCACGAGGACCACGTTCGCCTTCTGAACGACCTTCGGCACGCATTTCACTTTCACCGCGAGGTCCACGCTCACCACCTTGGCGACCTTCACCTCGCATTTCACCATCGCCACGTTGTCCGCGTTCACCACGTGGCCCACCTTCGCCGCGACCGCCATTGGCCTGCATTTCTGGTTGTGGACGTTCTACGCCCAGAACTTTATACATACCATCACGCCACCAGCCATAAGACCAGGTAAGACCGGTACAAGCCAGAATCAGGTAGAAAATTACCACCCAGGTACCCACCACTGCATGCAGATCCCAGATAAAGTTACGGCCTTTCAGTTGCGGCTTCACTGCCAGCCATTGCTTGATCGAATGACGTTTTGGCCAGCGTAAATACAGGCCAGACAAGACGAAAAAGATCAGCATCAGGGTACAGGCACCGGTAATCTGCTTACCGACGGGTCCTACAGTCAAATTACGATGTAGTTGCTGTACAAACTGGAAGAATTCACGGCCTTTAATTTCAGGTAAGACTTCAGCCGTATAGGGGTTGACCATCATGTTATAACCACGACGTGCTCCCTCTTTTACAATATTGACCGTACTGGATGCACTTGGATCCTGTGCCACGGTAATACTGTTAATTTTCATTTCAGGGTTTTGGGTCTGGAAATGTTGATACAGTTGGGCAGGGCTAAGCTTGTCTCGCTCTTGAACCTGTACAGTATAACTGTCGCTATTCATCCATTTTAAGATTTGCGGCTCATAAGAATAAATAGCACCCGTGACTCCCATAATTGAGAGAATCAAACCTGCAGTAATCCCCAGAAACCAGTGGATTTGGAAAAATGTCTTTTTAAACATGATGGTCAGATTTATGGTGGTATGTGTAAAAGTAGGCAAATTATAACTGAAGAATTAGAACAAATTATAGATTATGATGATAATATTTATTCTCATTATCATTTGTGTCGATGAGTCGTATAAAAGATAGACATAAAAAAACCTCCATGTCGAAACAGGAGGTCTTTCAAAACCGGGATGTGTCTTAGATTTCTTTTGGCGCGCCCACTTCTTCTTGCAGATGCTTGCGAATGGTCGCGAAAGAGAAGTTTTTACTGTCTAAACGTTTAGGCAGGATATAAGCACCTTGCTGACCTTTGACTTTAAAATTGATCAGCATGAATTCTGGCGTGTTATACCATTCATAGATGTCTTTCCAGCCAATAGCACCCACACCTTCCTGCATGCCCATTTTCTGGCGCATCACGATACCATGTGGCTGTACGCCCAGACGGATACCTTTAATTTCCTGTACCGGAAATTCATTCATCTTGCGTTTAATATACCATTCCAGACCGAAAGTACGAATCAGGTAATACAGGACTACACAGACAATCGCCACCCAGCAGATGACTGTTGAGTAGTTCTTGATCAGGATAATTCCCAAAATAGACAAGGCAACAATAGCACCCATGATCAGCCAGGCTTTCATGCCAATTTTATTGGTACTACGCCAGATCATCAGCTGAGCATGACGCTGCTCAGCTTCTGAAATTTCATAGTTCACAGGCTGTAAGGTATAAGCGTATAAATTTTTCGCGGTCATAATGAAATTAACAGATTTAAAACTGTAAAAAGTTTAGCATTAATTGTGCTGATTCAGTGAGTATATTGTTCCAAAATCGGCCAAATTATAATGAAGCCAATTCAGTGGCCTGTTCATCACGTTCGTGACTTAAACTTTGCTTTAACTGACTCAATTGCTTCAAGATACTAAACATTAAAGACAACTGTTGCAAAATGATCAATGGTTTCTGGTCTTCTTCCTGCTGTTGTGACAGACGCTGACGGATATTCTGGATCATATTCTGGGTACTTAGGTCAGGGACTTCATCATAAAGCAGGGCACCACGAATATTTTCTAGGGCTTGGTCTAGCAAGTCCAGCACATCCTGATCCTGAATTTTTTCACGATGCGCACCCAGCGCGGCAATATAACTGATAAAAGTATGATTCAGGCACAGGAACTCAAAAGCCTGTGATTTTTGCACCGGATCAAAATCAGGTTCAGTGGCCAAAGTCGAAATCAGGGAAGCAACTTCAGCATCCGTATTATGAGCTGCACGACGTACCACGCGGTAGGTCAGACCATTATTTCGTCCAGACTTATACTGTTCAATCACTTCACTCAAGTAGTCACATTCTGCCTGCAGACTACGGCTAATGCTGCGTGGCAAGCGACGGAATTTCCAGTCTGGAAAGATAAAGCTCACACCAAACCAGGCAATCGCACAGCCAATCAGGGTATCAATCATACGTGGAATAGCTGCGGCAAAGCCCATACCGTCCAGGTTAAAGTTGATCAGGGCCAGAATGGTAATAAAGGCAGTGGCCTGTGCATACTGTTTACTGCGTAATTCAAAGAACAGAATCCCACTCAAAATCAGCAGCAATAATTGTCCTTCAACAGAAGGAATAAAGTACAGAATGGCATATCCCAAAAGAATACCTGCCAGAGTCCCGACAATACGTAAACGTAAGCGGCGCTTGGTAGCATTAAAGTTAGGCTGGCTGACGAATAGAGCGGTCAGCAGGATCCAGTAACCATACTGAATATCGGTCAGCTGGACAAAGATATAGCTGATCAGCAGCACAATCGACAGACGAATGGCATGACGGAACAACACCGATTCAGGTGTCAGATGCTGCTTGACCCGAATCTTGATATCTTCCCAGCCTTTCAGGTCGTCATCTTTGAGCTGGTTTTCAATATGTTTAGCACGATCAAATTTGATATTACGTTCAGTTTCCAGGTTGCGTAACTGCGCATCAATGGATTTCAGGTTCTGGAATAAGGCAAATAGGGCATTGATCCAGACCTGATCATACTGCTGTTCTGTACGCAATTTTTCCAGGGACAATCTCAGGTTTTCAAAGGCATGTTTGAAGCGTTTATTATGTTTATAGGTTTTGCGCTGCTGAATGCTTTCACTCAGGTCTTTACAGGCTTTGCCCTGAATCGACAGGATGCGCTGAAAACGGAACAAAACGTCGCTGTGTTCAAAAATCTTGGCCAGTTTCTGATAATCAATATGCGCAGAATCGGCACGCTCGTGAATATCTTGTGCCACAAAATAATATTGCAGGCTACGACGAGTATCTTTCTGACCCCGGTCACCTTTCAGGCGGGTCAAAAGGACAGTCTTCATTTCATTAAAAATTGAAATCAGTTTGCCATTTTCCAGTGACAGCTCGATCATACTTTGCTGATAACTTTTTGCAGTCATATCGACATCGAACAGATTCGACTTGGCATAGAGGAAATCACCCAATGAGGCATAGCATTTGGCCAGATTATCCTGTGCACGTCGCGCAGGAAACAGTAGAAAGCTGAGGGTCGACAAAAAGCCATACCAGACCGCACCAATCAGCAGCAAGCTTGCCTGCTGATACCATCCATCAAAAAGTTCAACCCCCAGCATGGAATAGACAGAAATCACCAGACAGCCATAGGAAATCGTGGCATAACGTCGACCAAGCGAGCCAAGCAGAATCAGGACAATACAAGAAACAATGAGGGCAGAAGCAAACAGCAGGGGATAAGGAAATAACAGATAGACTGCCACTGCGGTAATGAAGAAGCCTAAATAGGTATAGAACAGATTCAGGATACGTACGGAAAAGCGGTCATCAATATCGCTTAAACCTGCGGCCACCACCCCAAGGGTGAGTGGAATAGTCATTAACTGCTGTCCCATGAAATAGGGAACGAAGGCAGTTCCTGCAAAAGCGATCAGCATACGCAGGTTATACATCAGGGTCGTATTATAGGTCGCGTGCTTAAGACGATTGAGCCAAGATTTCAACGGTGATCCTTTCTCTTGCAGTCTCTGCTGCAAAGCTGAATATACATATGAGAAAAAGTATATTTATAACTTTTAATTTCCATGTAAATCATACTATGCGCTATGTTAATTTGTCTGCCTACTACGCATTAAAATCTTTAATTACATGAACTCCAATACGACAGCACCACGGCCTTATGCCATGTCCTGGATTATTTTGCTGGCTTCACTGACTGCACTTGGTCCTTTATCTATTGATATGTATCTCTCTGCCTTGCCAGAAATGGCAGCGGATTTTGGTGTCAGCACCCAGATGGTCTCCAATAGCCTGCCAGCTTATTTCCTTGGACTAGCGGTTGGGCAGTTGCTATATGGCCCGATCAGTGACCGGATTGGACGTAAGCCACCGCTTTATTTTGGATTGTGCCTATATATTCTGGCCAGCCTGTTATGTATGTTTGCACAGAATGAATGGAGCCTGATTGCAGCACGGGTATTACAAGCCTTAGGAGGATGTGTAGGAGTCGTGGTTGCCCGAGCAACCATTCGTGATCGGCTGGATATGCAGGCGGCTGCACAGGCCTTTGCCAGCATGATGATTGTAACGACCATTGCACCGATTATTGCGCCAAGTCTCGGCGCATGGGTACTGATGTTCTTTGAGTGGAATATTATTTTCTTGGTGCTGATGGGCTGTGGCTTGTTTAGTCTGGTCTGTGTGCATTTTTTCTTTCAGGAAACCTTGCCCTCGGAACGCCGTCTTAAACTGAATTTGCAACAGGTATTGAGTTTATACCGAACCATTTTTCAGGATGAAAGTTTCAGACGACCGATGCTGGTGGGCTGTTTTTCTGGGGCGGTGATGTTCTGCTATATCAGCGCTTCTTCAGCCATTCTGATGGATCATTATCATCTGACCGAGCAGCAGTTTGCTTATGCTTTCGGGGGGAATGCCGTTGGAATCATGCTGTTCTCGACCCTGAATAAGCATCTGGCTCAATATCTTTCAGTATTAAGTCGTTTAAAACTAGGTGCTTCTTTACAGGGAATCGGTGTCCTGGCTTTACTGGTTTTAGGCTATCTGAATATTGAATCTGTTGTCCTAGTTATGGCGGCCTTATTTGTCGTTGTGGCCTCGATTGGTTTTGTGGGACCGAATGCGATGGCGCTGGCCATGGCAGAGCAGGGCGCGCGTGCGGGAACCGCCAGTGCGATCATGGGCAGTATGCAATTTGCCTGCGGTTTGTTGGGTGGGGTTTTGCTGAACTTTATGCTGTGGGATGCTTTATTCAATATGGCCTTGGTAATGGCGATCTTTGTAGTTATAGCCTTTAGATCTGTATTGAAATTAGAACTGCCTAGAGTTAAACAGAAATAAGGAGCTGCAAGAACTCTATATCTCTGTCAGACAATCCAAGCAGCTCAAAGTTGATGCTTGGATCATGGCTTATCAAATCTTATTCATCTACAAAAACGGCAAATTCCTCTACCGGGACACGTGGGGTGATAAAGGTATTTACGATATGGTCTGGATCTGCATAGCCTAGTGACATGCCACAGACCAGCTCTTCATCTTCACCTGCTCCCAGTACATCTAGCACAATGCTATGAAAATGATTCCAGGCAGCCTGCGGACAGGTATCCAGACCACGTGCCTTGGCAGCCAGCATCACGTTTTGAATCATCATGGAAATATCCATTTTTGAACCTACGCCCAAATCTTTATGTAAGGTGAAGAATAGCCCCACTGGTGCATCAAACAGTTCAAAATTACGCAGGTTCTGGCGCGCCATTTTTTCTTTTTCGCCTTTCTGGATATTCAGCAAACCATATAAGCCCCAGCCATTTTCACGGCGTCGGTCGATATAAGGAGAGAACCATTGTTCGGGATAATAGGCAAAGGTTTCTTTATATTGCTCGGCCAGTGCCGGATTCTGGTAAAGCTCCATTTGCGCCTGACAGACACGCTGCACCAGCTCATCACGCTTTTTCCCTGTCAGCACATATACTTTCCATGGCTGAGTATTGGTCCCTGAAGGGGCGCGGCTGGCCACAGTCAAAATGTCTTTGAGCATGCCGGTACTGACCGGCGTATCCAGAAAAGCACGAACTGAATGACGGGAAGTAATGGTTTGATCTACAGCATGAACGAGGTTTTGATCCATTCTAATTTCCAATCTCATATCCTTAATGATGGTGAACTGACTATAAACCAAACAAACTCTGTCGGGCAGGGGGAATTTTAGTTTCACAGTGAATTATGATGATTAATAAAAATCACATGAATGAGAATGCACTTAAGAGATATAGAAGTTATATAAATAGCCTAAGAAATTTATTGAATGCTTAAACAAAACTCCTTCTAAACATGCAACCGATATTTTAGATGCTGATAACTTGAGCAATTAACATCGATGGCTGGAACTAAAAGGAAAGTTAAGAACAAAATAGAATGATTAAAATTCAATCTTAAAAATAAAATTAAATATCCGTTTTTACGTTCAATTAATATTTTATTTCGATTAAAATTTGGGGGTAGTAAACTATAAAAAATAAGAAGTTATAATTATTTTTTATATATTCACTAACTATAGTTAATAAAAAACAATAAAACTTTATACAAAGAAACAGCATAATGTGCGACTTTTCAGTTGAATACATGCATTTTGAAGAAATAATGAAGATTGCATGGTCAAGCTCTATTTGAAATATCTTATTGCAAATGACTTGATGAACTCAGTTAGGTTAAAAGCACTCATGCAGCAATTCATGCTGGTTGAGAAGTAAAAAATATAGGCTGGATGTTATCGCTATGAGTTGCACGTTTAGATGAATTTACGCATCTGGCGTAGCTTATGCAATCAGCAAAAGGCTGTTTTTCGCTTTTATAAATCTCTCACTGAATATGATCATCACGATGATATTCATAAGTTTGAAACAGATGCGGAATGCTTTGTTGATTCTAAAGGCGATGGATGAATGAAGTAGATGACAATTACATGGGGTAATGTAAGGTTTTCTTCTGTGGAAATGAATCGCAACACGACTTTTAGAATGACAAAAATTCAGAACCATCTTGGACAAAAAAATTATGGATTTTACTTTTAACGCATTTTATACCCTGATCGCTGCAGTAATTGTGCTATTACTAGGCCGGTTTCTGGTAGATAAAATCGATTTTCTAAAACGTTACAACATTCCTGAACCTGTCGCAGGTGGTCTGGTTGCAGCGGTTATCTCTCTGCTGGTTCATTCGTTCTGGGGCTATAGCATTACCACGAGCGCGGAACTGCAAACCAGTTTTATGCTGATTTTCTTTGCTTCGATCGGTCTGAGTGCGAACTTCGCTAAATTACGCGAAGGCGGGATCGGACTGGTGATCTTCCTGGTTGCCATCTCAACATTTATTGCCCTACAAAATGCAGTGGGTATGGGGCTGGCAAGCTTGTTAGGTATTGATCCTCTGATCGGTCTGATTGCCGGTTCGATTACCTTGACTGGTGGACACGGTACTGCGGGCGCCTGGGGTGAAATTATGGAGGTTGAGCATGGTATTCAGGGGGCTTTGGCGCTCGGTATGGCAAGTGCGACCTTCGGTCTGATTATTGGGGGAATTATCGGTGGGCCTTTGGCGAAACTGTTGATTAACCGTCATAATCTTGCTGTGGCACGTACCGATCAGCAGATCGAAAAACGTGACAACACGCCAATGGACAGCACGACAGATGAATATGTGCAATTTGAATATCCACATCGTGTCCGTCTGATCACTGCCGATAATGCCATTACCACACTTGGTCTGTTTGCAGGCTGTCTGGCATTTGCGGAGCTGATGACTGGCTTCAGTAAAGATACAGTATTTGAACTGCCAACATTTGTATGGGCACTGGCAGGTGGCGTGATTCTGCGTAACGTGCTGGAAGGCATCCTGAAAATCCAGATCTTCGACCGTGCGATTGATGTGTTTGGTAATGCTTCATTGTCGCTTTATCTGGCCATGGCGCTGCTGTCATTAAAATTATGGCAACTGGCGGATCTGGCAGGACCATTGATGGTGATTCTCGGTGCACAGACCTTGACTATGGCTTTATATGCAGCATTTGTCACTTTCCGGGTGATGGGCAAAAACTACGATGCCGCAGTACTTGCTGCAGGTCACTGTGGTTTCGGGATGGGTGCAACCCCAACGGCTGTTGCCAATATGCAGGCGATTACCAATATGTATGGCGCTTCGCATAAAGCCTTTCTGATCGTTCCATTATGTGGTGCTTTCTTCGTTGACTTGATTAATGCCACGATCATCCAGATGATCTTGAAATTTTTCGTCTAATTTTAAGCTTGATAATGAGTCATAAGCTCATAAGGATATGACATGAATGATCAGCTAAATGAAACCTTACTGGGCTGGGTCGATGCCTTAAATGGTCCACTCTGGGACTTTTTGGTGGTGTTCCTGGTCGCAGTCGGTATTTTGTATACGATCATGACCGGTGCAGTACAGATCCGTTTGTTCTGGCACAGTATCAAAGTCATGAAACGTAGTCGTGGCAAGGTCGAAGACGATCATGGTATTACGCCGTTTCAGGCTTTTGTTACAGGTCTGGCTAGCCGGGTTGGTGTGGGTAATGTCGCTGGTGTCGCCATTGCGATTGCTGTCGGTGGTCCAGGTGCTGTGTTCTGGATGTGGTTTACTGCATTTCTGGGAATGAGTTCTGCTTTTGTAGAATCGTCATTAGCCCAGTTGTTTAAAGTTCGGGATAACAAGAATCAGCAATTCCGTGGTGGACCTGCGTATTACATTACTCAGGGTCTTAAACAGAAATGGCTGGGAATTGTCTTTGCAATTGCACTGATTACGACCTATGGCTTTGTGTTCAATGCCGTGCAGGCCAATGCGATTACTGGTGCAACCTCACATGCCTGGGGCTGGAATGAAGCCAATCTGATGTTGCCATTAGGCGGTTTCGATCTGGAAGTTTCCTGGATTGGTCTGGTTTTGGTCTTGATTACGGCCATGATTATTTTTGGCGGGATCAAGCGGATTGCAAAAGTTGCTGAAGGGGTGGTTCCTTTCATGGCAGTCCTTTACCTCGGTGTAGCTTTATATATCGCCGTCATCAATTACGATATGTTGCCATCTATTTTCCAGCTGATCTTTAGCAAAGCATTTGAGTTTGAAGCAGCTGCAGGCGGTTTCTTCGGTGCCATGATCTCGATGGCCATGATGATGGGGATTAAGCGCGGTTTATTCTCGAATGAAGCGGGGATGGGTTCAGCACCGAATGCGGCGGCTGCCTCTGACGTGAAACATCCGGTGAATCAGGGTCTGGTTCAAATGCTTGGTGTATTTGTAGATACCTTCGTTGTGTGTTCATGTACCGCCATCGTGATTCTGGTTTCTGGCCTGTATGAAAATGCCGGTTTTGAAGGCGTAACCTTGACTCAGATGGCGCTTGAAAGCCAGATTGGTGCTTGGGGTGATGACTTCCTGGCCTTGATTCTGTTCCTGTTTGCCTATTCTTCTATCATTGGTAATTATGCCTATGCAGAAGGAAATATTCAGTTCATCAATAATAACAGCAAGGTCATGTTTATTTTCCGGTTGCTGGTATTGTTTATGGTGTATTTCGGCTCGATTGCCAGTGTACCGTTGATCTGGAATATGGCGGACCTGTTCATGGGCGTCATGGCCAGTATTAACCTGATTGCGATTGTACTGCTGATGCCATTTATTTTGATGCTGCTCAAGGACTATACCGGTCAGCTGAAACGTGGCATCGAGCAACCAGAGTTTAAGCTCGATGATCATCCGAAATTTAAAGATAAAGTTAAATCAGATATCTGGTAAGACTTGAGCAAAAGCCCCGACTGGTTCGGGGCTTTTTTATGGGTTTAAATGGTTAGAATGACACAACATTAAGATAGCTTTGATATAGGATAAATCCGGCAATCAGGCTGAACCAGACTGGTAATTTCAAGCGTAACAGTAGAATCATCACGATGACAAAAACCAGATCAGACCAGAAACGAAAATATGCCTGAGAGAGATCAATCAGCAAATATAAAAGTAGTCCGACCACTGCCGCATTAATCCCGCTTACCGCCTGAAAAATAATACGTTGCTGCATTAACCATGACCAATAAGGCAAAGTAGCAAAAATCAGAAAAAACGAAGGCAGGAAAATGGCACAGGTTGCTAACAGTGCATTAATCCAGGGTGAGCCTGTCCAAGGCAATAGAGCACCGACATAGCTGGCAAAACTAAATAATGGACCCGGCATCAGTTGAGCAAACGCATAACCTAGATCGAAAGATTGGGACGAAAGTAAATTGGTCGCCACAAAGTCCTGATGCAGCAAAGGCAGAATGACATGTCCGCCACCAAAGACCAATGAGCCAGTTTGATAGAAATCAGCAAAAAATGCGAGTTCAGACCAAGAACCAGATTTGACTAGTAGAGGAATCAGGAAAAAGGGCAGTATAAATGCGATGAACCAGTAGGGTGCATGACGTGGACGAATATAACTTGAGTGAATGGTAGATGAATTTGAAGCAGGCTTATTTTCCTGAGGAGAATTGGAAAATTTTGCCATTACGAGGCCAAAAACCGCCCCTAAAATAATGACCAGTAGCTGGTTCAAACTGATACTAATGAAGCTCAGAATCAGGACGGAAATGAAGACCAGTACATATTGCCAGATGCTCTTGCAGAAGCTATTGAGCATTTGCCAGAATGCCCAGACGATTACAGAAAAAACGATCAATTGAATGCTATGAAAGCTGTTTGAGTTTAGAATATGGAAATAGTACTGACCAAGTACGGCGATCAAGCTCATCAAAAGCGCTGAAGGTAAGGTAAACCCAAGCCAGGCCATGAATGCTCCAGCATAACCCCTTTGCAGATAGCCAATTGAAAGGCCTACCTGGCTGCTGCTTGGGCCGGGCAAAAGCTGCGCTAATGCAACCAGCTGGCCATATTGTGTCGCATTTAACCATTGTAACTGGTCGACAAATTTACGGTGAAAAAACACCAGATGCGCTGCCGGTCCACCGAATGCCATACAGCCCAGTTGCAGGAAAGTGAGAAAGATCCGGTACAGTGAAGGTGTATTCATACAGTGGCTGAAAATTGAAAGACATTAGTGCAACTGTATGACAGTTTTACGAAATTCTACAGATTATTTAAGCATGTGTTTATACACTATGTTGCTTTAACAAAATGAGGACGTGCTCTGCATGCGGAAATATGTACTGAGTATATTGGCGATGACAATGGTAGGTTTGAGCGGCTGCCAAACGACATCCGGTTTTAATCCATCTAACTCTAGTCATATCAAATCTGCCAGTTCAGTAGCAGAAGCCCAGGCACGTCCAAACCAGATCAATTTCCGCAAGATCAAGCAAACAGAAAACCGTCCGGTGATTGCACTCGTTCTTGGCAGTGGCGGTGCGCGTGGCTATGCGCATATCGGTGCAATTGAAGTATTGGAGCAGGCAGGCATACAACCTGACTTTATTGTGGGAACCAGTGCTGGCAGTATCGTAGGTTCCATTTATGCCAGTGGTAAACCAGCGATTGAACTGCGTAATATTGCATTAAGCATGAAAGCCACTGATGTTCGCGACATCAAGCTAGACCGCAAAGGCTTTTTTGATGGCAAAAAAGTTGAAAATTATGTGAATTTACAGGTTGATCAGACGCCTCTGCAAGCCATGAAAATCCCGATGTTTGTGGTAGCAACAGCTTTGAAAGAGGGTAAGCGGGTAGTCTTCAATTATGGTAATACCGGTCAGGCAGTACGTGCATCCGTTTCTATTCCAAGCATGTTTATTCCCACTGTCATCCAGAAAAAAGAATATGTGGATGGAGGACTGGTCAGTCCGGTACCGGTCAAAGTAGCTCGTGAGTTGGGCGCTGATATTGTGATTGCTGTCGATATTCTGGCGCAGCCCATCCATACTGAAACCACCAATGTCTGGGGCTTATTCAACCAGAATATTAATATCATGCAGCAACGTTTAGCTTCTGAAGAACTGCAATACGCCGATGTGGTAATTCAGCCAGACTTACGCGAAAAAGGTCATATTTTTGACGTGCGTGGCAGGGAGTTGACCATGGATGCTGGGATTGAGGCGGCTAAACTCAAGCTACCAGAAATTGCTCAGGTCTATCAGAAGCATAATTATAGTCAAGGTCATCAGATCCCGTTGCTGTTGGCCCAGCAACAATAGTTTGCTCTGATATTTTTAACAAAATATTTATTTTTCAAATAGATGTATAAAGATATTCACCACTTTCCTCATATAGGTGAAAAGCGGCTCATTTTTGCTCATCGTTTTTAGAGATGAGCTGATGTTTTCTACCTATTGAAAGTCACTTAAAGCCCAAGTTTTAATGGGAAATAAATCTTTGAATTATAAAAATATAGTGATTTTATGAAAATATTTTAAGGCTATTTTTTGATTTTAACAAAATTATTCACAGATTTAAGTTAAACAACTGTTCAAAAGCTTAGAAGATCATGACAGAATAAAAATCGACAGATTAATAAATGTAAAAGCCATATGAATCACATCGAAATTGGCCAGCAAGTCACACTAGCTCAGTTTGAAAATACGATTTTTACTGTAACTAAAGTTCATCCCGATGGTTCTTTTACCGTTGAAACTATATTGCATGGCCAGCAGACTTTAAGTTATGAGAATGTGGCGCGAGAAATGTTGAGACAAGTGCCTGCTTAATTCGAGGTTATTTTTTGTTAATGCATGCAGTTTTCTTAAACCGAGTTCTGCATGCTTAATGGAAAATCTCTTCATCACAGTGCATTGATTCAAGAAAATACTTTAGTGGATAAATTCCTGTTTATTTTATAGTTACTGAAAATAACTTTCTGATGATTTCTATGGATCCTCAGAGGAATATCTTTTTTTTTGTATGGAGAAAAATTTCATATCAAGAATTATGATGTTTTATTTGCCGAATTGAACATTTTATTTAGGCCAAAAACGCTATAATAATGGTCTATATCATTGTCATTCAAAGAGTTCAGAGAAAACGATGGCCCCTTTAGATCAAATTGCAACAGCATCGGATGACCAGTCAGAGTTAACGATGTCGGTCCTTATGACGCCAGATATGGCGAACTTTTCAGGAAATGTACATGGTGGAACAATTCTGAAATTATTGGACCAGGTTGCTTATGCTTGTGCGAGTCGCTATTCGGGTAGTTATGTCGTAACCCTGTCTGTGGACAAAGTAAATTTCAAAGAACCGATTCATGTGGGTGAGCTGGTGACTTTCCTGGCAAGTGTGAACCATGTAGGTCGTACTTCAATGGAAATTGGCATTCGTGTAGAAGCGCAAAATATTCAGAAACGTACTGTACGCCATACCAATAGTTGCTACTTCACGATGGTCGCTGTTGATGAAAATGGTAAGCCTAAACAGATTCCACCGCTGAATCTGGACAATGACTGGAAACGTTGCCGTTTTGAAGCAGCTGAACAACGTAAAGTTGCCCGTCTGCAGGAAAATCATCATCCTTCATGCAGTATCTATAAAAAATCAGCGCATAGCTAAGAACTAAACTTAATTTGCTTATTAAAAAGACCTTCAATGAGAGGTCTTTTTTTTGCCTATAAAATTCATTTAACTCTGGCTTAAGCTTGTTTTTTAATCTACTATGAAACGATACGTATCGTTTTGTTTTTTTGGTTTTAAGCATGAGTGAAGAAGAAAAATGTTCACGGCGCCAGCACAGTATTCTACAGGCGGTTTCGGATGCACTGGCAGAAGGTGAATATCATCAGCTAACGATTGAAGATGTGGCTGCACGGGCAGGGGTTGGCAAATCTACGATTTACCGCTGGTGGAAACATAAATCTGAACTGGTACTAGATGCGTTTAAGCAGCGCACAGCAGGGGTATTTGAACTGGATGCTTCACAAAGCCTGCGCAGTAATCTGGTTCAACAGCTAACTCTGCTGGTTCTGGCGCTTAATCATCCGGTAGGCCGAGCTTTGCTGGTCGTTATGGCCAATCATCGGGAGCTGGCTGCAGACTTTTTTCAGCAGTATCTATTACCACGTCGAAAACAAACCCACCAATTGATTCAACAGGCCATCGAGCGTGGGGAATTACGTGCGGATTATCCTTTTGATCTGATGCTGGACACCTTATACGGGCCGATTCATTACCAGATCATTTTCTTCAACCGCATGCCGGATGATCAATATATCCAGAATCTGGTAGATCTGGCCTTAAGCCCAGCTTTGATTTCTCCCTGAGTTTAGTCAGTTCTTAAATTTGTTTTTAAAAGTTGCGTGTTATGTCTGCTAGTCCTGAGCGCTTATGGAATCGCTCCTTTATTCTGTGTTTATTGAACAATCTGTTCCTGTTTGTCTATTACTTTGCCTTACTGACCATTCTGCCGGTTTATATCATGAAAGATCTGGGCGGATCAGTCAAAGAAGCAGGTTTAGCTTTGACCCTGTTCTTAGTTTCCTCCATCGCTGTTCGACCTTTTTCTGGCATGATCATCGAGAAACTCGGCAAGAAATTGGCAATGCGCGGAGCCGGAGTTATTTTTGCCTTATTTTCCTTTGGTTATCTGCTGGTCGATAGCATGTGGTCATTATTGGCAGTGCGTTTCTTACATGGGATCTGGTTCAGCATCCTGACGACGGTCACCGTTCCCGTTGCAAATGAGTTTATTCCGGAATCTCGTAAGGGTGAGGGCATGGGCTATTTTGTCATGTCGACTAATCTGGGTGTGGTATTTGGTCCATTACTGGCCTTAACCGTAGTTCAGTTCACCAGCTTTAAAGTGCTGTTTGGCTTGCTTGCCGTGATTATCTCTATCGGCTTGATCTTTTCCTTCATGCTGAAAATTACCGAATTAGCAAAACCTCAAGCTACAGTGGTCGAAAAATCAAAATTCAGCCTGCATGACATTATTGAAGTCAAAGTGCTGGCGGTGAGTTTTGTGGCACTGCTCACGGCTTTTGCTTACTCCAGTATCATGAGTTTTATCACGCCCTTTAGTGAAACCAAGCAACTACTGGCTTATACCGGCATCTTCTTTATTGTTTTTGCGGCCTCAATGTTGTTGGTACGGCCTTGGGTGGGCAAAATTTACGACCGTAAAGGACCAAGTGCAGTTATCTATCCTTCCTTTATTTTCTTTGCGATTGGCATGATGATTGTCAGTGTCATGTCCAGCCAATGGACTATGTGGTTGTCTGCGGTATTTATCGGAATTGGTTACGGTTCATTATTTCCATGTTTACAAACTCTAGCGATTCAATCTGTCGAAAAACAGCGTATGGGCTATGCAATTTCTACCTTTTTTACCCTGTTTGATATTGGACTGGCAGTGGGTTCAGTAGTGATGGGTATGATCATTGCGCAATACGGTTTTGAAAAGACCTATATGTTCTGTGCAGTGATGGTGATTTTCACTTTATTGATCTACCGTCAATATGTGGCCAGGAAGCGACCTTCGATTTCAGCATCCTTACCGGAAGAATAAAATGGAATTAAGACATTTACGCTATTTTGTTACAGTGGCTGAAGAGCTGAATTTCACTCGGGCAGCTGAAAAACTGAATACTGTTCAGCCTTCACTCAGTCAGCAGATTAAGGATCTGGAGCGTGAAGTGGATGCGCAATTGCTGGAGCGGAATAACCGCAAGGTTGAGCTGACCGAGGCTGGACAGGCTTTTTTAAAGGAAGCTCTGTTGAGCTTAGAACATGCGGAACGTGCCGTGCAGGCAGCCCGTCAGATCGCCCATGCACATAAGGGTCAGCTGAATATCGGCTTCGTACCGGTCGCGGAAATGAAAATTTTTCCTTATATCATGCCGAATATCCGTGCACATTTTCCTGAACTGAAAGCACTGTTTCATAGCCTGACCGATGCAGAACAGTTTAGCGCGCTGAGACAGGGCAGTATTGATATTGCCTTTACCCGCTACCGAGATCAGTCGGATGAGTTTGAGTCCGTTCAGATTTTTGATGAGCCACTGACGCTGATTGTGCCGAAAAATTCTCCGGTCGCAGAAATGCCCTATGTCAGCATCAAGAAGTTTGAAAATCAGGACTTTGTGATTAGTGATGAGCAGGCTTCACCACAGCTGCATAAGATTATTGATGATTTTTTTAGGCAATCGAAACTGAACGTGAATGTGGTGCAGTATTCCACCAATATTCTGCTGAATGTCAACTTGGTCGGCATGGGGGTTGGCTGGAGTCTGGTACCAGCCTATGTGATTCCTTTACTCGGCGATAATATTGTGGTGAAGAAAACGCTGGAACCTTTACCGATGATTGCTCTCTATGTCAGTTACCGTAAAAATAACCAGCATCCTGCGATTGAACTGATTCTGAAAGTGCTTAAAGAAAAGTTTTGTGTAGACCTTTTTAAGTAAATTATTGATCTTCCATAAATGAAATGTGCTACAGAAATGATCTGTAGCACATGCTTTTTAATCGCAGAGGAAAATCGCTTTATACTGAAATTCAAAAAATAAGAAATCGGTTGAAGCAGAATGATGAAGCTCTATAACAACCCTCAGTCACGCGGCATGACCTTGCTGCCTATCCTTAAAGAACTACAGATTGAAGACCAGCTTGAGCAGGTGGAAGTTCCTTTTAAAGATATGCATCAACCTGAATATCTTCAGATCAATCCGATGGGTAAAGTTCCCTGTCTGGTTGATCAAGGCGTCGTAATTTCAGAAATGGCGGCTATTATCATCTATCTGGCAGATAAGTATCAGGACAAAGGATTGGCACCCGCTTTAGAGGATCCCATACGTGGTACTTATTTAAAATGGATTTTCTTCTGTCATGGGCCACTGACTGAATATATTGATGTAAAAAATTTACAAGTATCTCAAGAACAGATTGAAAAGGTCCGAACCAGTTTAAGTTTTGGTAACGAAGCCGCGGTATTTGATTTTTTTAAACGAGGTTTGTCGCAGGCCAAGCCTTATCTTTTAGGTGAAAAAGTTTCTGCTGCAGATCTATATGTGGCCTATTGTCTGATCTTCGCAATTAGTACCAAAATTTTGCCGCCGTTGGAAGAATTTAAACCTTTCCTACAGCAAATGGCACGTCGTGATTCTCTCAAAGATATTTCATGGTTTGAGCAATACCGAACTTAGCTTTTATGTTCATCTATAAATAAAAACCACGCCGTAGCGTGGTTTTTTTGACTGAGGTCAATTATTTGACATGGAGCTTGTTAAATAGCGCCTGACTTGTGCTTTCTATAGATTGAGGAATCGCTAAGGCTGCCACGAAGCGGTCTGGACGCAGGATGACGATAGAGTCCTTGGTCTTGCCGAACCAGGTACGAATGTCCGTACCGATATCGCCAATGGTGATCACATCTTCGTATTGCTTACGATGTTGATTAGACAATTGAACTGTAGGAATAACCTGGATAAATTTTACGCCAAGTTTTTTCCACTGTTGTATCGTTTGCTTGCTTAAGCCCCATTTCGGATCCACCCCCCAGGCAATGATGGCGAAGTCATTGCCAATCACTTCATCCAGCAATACAGTTTCACCAGACTCCAGTTTCACCTGCGGCTGAATAAACATCTTGCCGACTGGAGAGTCTTTCTGAGTATTGGCCAGCAGGGCACCATTATGATATTTCGGCATAGGCTTAAAGCGCATTTCCAGCAGGTACTGTTTGATTGGCTTGATATAGTTCAATGCGTAAGCAATACCGTCACGAACAAAGCCTTGCCATTTTTTTGGTGGAGCAAGGACGTGGCCTGCCATGACTGAAAGATCGATCATCGCCTTGGCATGATCCTTACGTTCTACCTGGTAAGAGTCCAGTAATTCATGGCTTGCTTTACCCTGGATCACCAATGCAACTTTCCAGGCCAGGTTAAAGGCATCACGCATACCGCTGTTATAGCCTTGGCCTTGCCATACCGGCATGATGTGTGCAGCATCACCAGCAAGCAGAATACGGTCAGCACGGAACTTATCTGCAATACGTGCATTGTGGGTATAGACACGTTGACGAATCACTTCGATTCCATCGGTATTCGGTAAAACTTTAGAAAGCAGTTTAGCAATATTTTCCGGTTTACTGAGTTCTTCCTGAGTTTCGCCTGGCATAACCATGAATTCGAAGCGGCGAATGCCATGCGGCAGGGCAGCTGATACATAAGGACGCACCGGGTCACAGCATAGATAAATATGTGGGGTTGCCAATGGGTCATTATCGATATCAATCACGATCCACTGGTTTGGCGCAGTTTCACCTTCGAATGGAATGTTGAGGGTACGGCGTACATAAGAGTTTCCACCATCACAGGCAATCAGGTATTGCGCACGAATGGTTTCTAAGCTGCCATTTTTAGTCTGAACATTTAAAGTTACACCCTCAGCATCCTGGCTGAAATGTGTCAGATGGCGAGAGAAAAGTACTTCAGTTTTTTTATATTGTTTGAGGCCTTCTAGCAGAACGTTATCTACTTGTGGCTGAATGAAAGCATTACGGCGGGAGAAACCAAATTCACGAGTCAGTGGCTGAATGTCTGCGAAGCAACGGCCTTTGGGTGTCAGGAAGCGCATGGCATGATTCGGGGTAGTATGCGGCAAGACCTGATCAACCAGTCCCAAAGATTGAATGGTACGCAAGGATTCATCATCAATGCCGATGGCACGCGGATAATCGATCAGACTATCTAGCTGTTCAACCACAGTGACCTGTACACCCTGTTTGCTTAAATAGTTGGCAATTGTTAAACCTACCGGGCCGGCCCCCAAAATCGCCACTTCAGTGGTGTAATTTGTATTGCTCATCGCGAATGTCCATTCCATCAATTCAGGATTGAGACTATTAAGGAACAATCAATAGCGCTAAACAAGCTAGTCCATAGTAGGTCATGTCTATCAAAAAGATTTAGTTGAAAAGAATTTTATTTTAATAAGTTATTGATAATAAATAATAATATTTAAATTTATTCATAAGATGAATGAATCCTATGATCATTTCTGGCTATAGTGAATAGCCTATAAGGTATAAAAAAGCTGAATCACGCAGTTGCATGATTCAGCCTTAGTCTACATCCGGCAGCATAGGTCAAACCTACTGGAAATTTACTGCACGAGATGTTGCTTTAAACCTGATTAACGAGTCGATGTCGACTTAGTCGTTTTTTTACCATCTTTGTCTTCTGTAGCAGCTTCAGACGCAGCAGGCTGGTCAGCAGGTCCAGCTGTGGTTACATTTGGATTTGGGTTATTCGTTGCAGGAAGTTCCTGAGTTGTCACAGTGACTTTCTGTTCCTCAGTGGTCTTCGTGTCAGTGGTGTTGTTTGCTGCAAAACTGGTAGCTGCGGCTGCAGTAAGCGTTGTTGCAAGTAAGATTTGTGTATATTTCATGTTGAGCATCCTTTTTATTACATTTATAAACTGCCGAATGACCATCACATCAATCCGGCAGGAAGTCATCCTAAGCATGAAAATTTTATGGAGCAAAGCAATTAACAAAAGCCGCACGAAGCTGTTAACCAAGCAAATACAATCATTGGAAATTTGTTTTCTTCTGTTAAATGTATAGGAAATTGTTAGCTGGAAATGTGTGTAAATATTTCAAATATAGCGTTTAAGTGAACTAGTTAACGGTTAAAAAGTACTTACTACAGACTGTTATTTTTATTTGAACCGAGATAAATAGAATCTAATCATCCAAGAATGAACATTTTTGCAAGAGTCCAGTGTTCTATAATAGTCAGGTTTACTCATTCTAATTCTATCTTTGAGAGAGAATCAATTTTGAAAGTTCTTGCCGCTCAGCAGCCTATTCCTGTACACATCATTTCCGGATTCTTGGGTGCTGGTAAAACCACTTTATTAAAATATTTACTGAGCCAGAAACCGGAGCAAGAAGTCTGGGCTGTGCTGATGAATGAGTTTGGTCAGATTGGCGTCGACCAGCAATTACTGCCTCAGGATCAGGGCTATGCAGTGAAAGAATTGCTGGGCGGCTGTTTATGTTGTAGCAGTCAGTTGCCAATGCAGATTGCTTTATCCCGGCTATTGTCAGAAACCAAACCGGACCGGCTATTTATTGAACCTACAGGACTCGGACATCCCGGGCAACTGCTGGAACAGCTCACCGAACCGCATTGGCAGAGTCATTTGAAAATGCAGGCTCTGGTCACGGTAGTCGATGGTTCACGTTTACATGATCGGGACTGGACGCATCAGAACCTGTATGCGGATCAGCTGAAAGTTGCCAATATCGTGGTTATTTCCCATGCTGATTTGATGACTGAAACTGATCATGCTGCTTTAACTGAACTCAAGTCTGAGTATCAGCCATATGCCCAGCACTGGCTGATGATAGAAAACGGACAGCTGGATATTGAGCAAATCAAACAGGATTATCAGGGTGCTTCACGTCAGATTCAGCCACTGCTCAAGCAACAGCGCCAAGTGTTGGGAGAGGTGCCGGCTGTCGTACATCAGTTGCCTTATCATTATGTTGAAAGTGCACAAGGCTATCAGGTGGCAGGTTGGAAATTGCCAAAACGCTGGCAGTTTGATTTTTATGATCTGCTGGATCTGCTTTGTGAGCAGCAGGATTGGCTCAGAATCAAAGGGATTTTTAATACCAATCAGGGCTGGAAAAGCTTTAATTTCAATCCTGATCAGTTTAATTATCAGTCTGCCGAAGAAGGCATTGATAACCGGGTAGAAGTGATTTACCAGACCTCACGTGACTGGCTGGAATTTGAAACCGCCTTAATGCAATGCCGGATTGTTCAGGAAAAATAACTTCGAATCTGCGTGTTGAAAATAGCTGGATAAGATGAAATCTGTTCAGCAAAAATGCAATAAATCTTATATGCTAGGCGCCAAATTTGAGGATTGTATTATGGCGTTAAAAGCGACAATTTATAAGGCAGATTTGAACGTTGCCGATATGGATACCCATCGTTATGAAGACTATCAGTTGACGATGGCGCTGCATCCTTCGGAAACCATTGAACGTCTGATGGTACGTGTTTTGGCTTATGCACGTTTTGCTGGCGAGGCGCTTGAATTTACCAAGGATCTGTTTGAGACTGATGAGCCAGCGCTGTGGGAAAAAGACCTGACTGGCCAATTATTGAAATGGATCGAAGTGGGTTGTCCTGACGAAGATAAAGTCAAAAAAGCCAGCGCACGTTGCAAACAGGTCGCAGTAGTTGCTTATGGTTCTTCAGTTGATGAATGGTATAAACGTAATTCCAAACTGAAAACGCTGTCGAATGTTGAGGTCTGGAAAATCTCGACCGCCAGCACTGAAGCGGTACAACAGTTATGTGAACGTACCATGCAGCTGCAACTGAATGTCATGGATGGCGAATGGACCTTGATCGGTGATCAGGCCCAAGCTGTAATTGAATGGGAACAGTTACAATAACAGCCAATAAGGATGCAAGTCTCGGCTTGTATCCTGATTCAGAAATTGCGTATACCTGACAATAATAAAAATGAAACAGGGATAAATATATGCATCCGGATCTTTATCGTTTGCTCATTGCCCTTGGTATTGGTGCAATTATTGGTGCAGAACGCGAATATCGCAGTAAGTCTGCCGGTTTGCGGACTATGATCATGGTCAGTCTGAGTTCCTGCTTGTTCACGATTATGTCAATCAAAATTGGTCTGGATAGTCAGGATCGGATTGCAGCCAATATCCTTACTGGCTTGGGCTTTGTTGGTGCGGGAGTTATCTTTAAAGATGAAAACCGGATTTCAGGCATTACGACAGCGACAACCATCTGGATGACAGCAGCACTGGGCATGGCAGCTGGCGCGGGTTATGAATGGCTGAGTCTGTTTGCTACTTTTATTGTATTAATCGTGCTGATTTTTCTGATCTATGTCCAAGAGGGAATAGAAACTTTAAGTCAGGCACGAACCTACCGAATTATCTGTCCTTATCAACGTAAAACCTTAGAGCAATACGAAGAATTATTTAAAACTTATAATATGAAAGTCGTTCGCAGTGTGCAGCATAAAACGGAACACCGTATTAGTGGACGCTGGATTTTAATTGGCTCCGCCGAAAATCATAAAAAATTGACTAACTATTTACTGAATGATTCAAATATCCAGGAACTCAGCTTTTAATCCTTTAAGCCTCAAAGCTAAAGGAATTCTGTCTAATCCCGTTTATACTATGCGTATTTGCCAGAGAAAGGATATTGGTCATGACCAAAGAGCTAGAAATTATTGATTTGAAAGTGGGTGAAGGTAAAGAAGCGGTTAAGGGCGCGCTTATTACGACTCACTATACTGGCTGGCTAGAAGATGGCACCAAGTTTGACTCATCACTGGATCGTGGTAACTATTTTGAAACCGTGATTGGCACTGGCCGTGTGATCAAGGGCTGGGATCAAGGGATTATCGGTATGAAAGTGGGCGGTAAGCGTAAACTAATTGTGCCTGCTCATTTGGCTTATGGTGAACGTAAAATGGGGAATATCATCCCGGCCAATTCAAACCTGATTTTTGAAATCGAACTGTATGATGTTAAAACACGTGATTGATTCACTGAAATAAGCTTCATTCATTGTGATGAGTGAATGTTGAACGGGTGAAGTCATAGCTAGATGGACTTCATCCGATGAGCTACAAAAAAAGCTTTGCACTCCCTGCTATTCGACGTAGATTATAAGAAGAATAAAGCACTTTTCAGGAAAATACTGTCTTTGCAAAACATGATAAGGAATGTCTATTCTGTAATATTGATTTGGAGCATTAGCTGGGTCCTATTAGTGATGATTCCAGTTTTCGCCCAGGCATCTCTTGAATCTTCCTCTGTCACGCAGCACAGTCAACCGCATATTTCCGAAATTCACTTTACTGAAGATCATAGTAGCCAATTGCCCCAAAATTGGCAGTTTTATCCAAACCAGTTTATTACTGAACCAAGTTCCGTACTTACTCCGCAAGAGGTTCAATTACCCGCTTCATTTAAAGACCTGACCGGTTCAAATATTGGCTATGGAACCTTTATCGGACATTTCAAAATTCCATCAGAATTTATCGGACGTCGGATCGCCGTGCATATTCCGGCTGAATATGGTGCCTATCGAATCCATATCGATGGAAAATTTATTCTGCGGCATGGGGAAATTGCGAAAACAGCGGAAGAGCAGAGAAATGAAAGGGCTCCTCGAATCGGTTATTTTGTTCCCGAAAGTGAATATTTCACCATGAGTATTCAGGCGTCAAATTATACCCATCTACATGGCGGGATTGAACAGCCTATACGCATTGGAACAGCCGGAACTATTAACCTTCAGTATCAGCAACTTATGATGAGCATCAGTATGGTCTGTGGACTGGTGCTGGGGGTGGGCTTTTTCACGATTCTTTTTTCAATGTTTAGGGGATCAACAGAACGCAATAGCAAAAGTATTTTTATCTTTGGCTTGTTCATTATTTTTCTGGCCCTGCATAACTTTTTTGCAGCGCCGTATGCCTATTCGATCGTGACTAAGCTCGGTTGGCTATGGGGAACACGCCTAGAATATCTGTTCACTTTCCTGGCGATTCTATTTTTCCTCAGTTATATGTACCTGTTTAATCAGCGCTATTTGCATCGATTTATTTATAGTGTTGCCGCAGGACTTTTACTACTGAACTGTGTCGTAACCCTGTTGACCGATCCGGAAAATTTTCAACGTCTGGCCTTGTATAGTGCGATTTTCGGGATAGTCGTGGTGGTCAATTTTATCTATGGCTTTTATCAGACTTTGCATCATAAAGACAATTATTCGCGCTTAACTCTCTATGCAGTCATTTTTCTATGCCTGACCTTTATAAATGACTATTTATTGCTGATCAATGTGATTGAAAGTGTGCATCTGTCTTTTATCTCGACCAGTCTGTATGCCGTGATCATTATGTTTCAGCAGTCGCAAAATTATGCCCATCAAACCTATGCGACAGAGCAGTTGAATATGAATCTGAAAGAGTTAAATAATTCACTCGATCAGAAAGTCAAAGCACGTACCGAGCAATTACGTGAACTGAATGCCAAACTCGAACATCAGGTGAATATTGATGCTTTGACGGGTGCCTTTAACCGCCGTGCTTTAAATGACCAAATCCAGCAGCAGTTTTTATACTGTCAGCAACATCCACACAGTACACTGATTTTTGCCATGCTCGATGTCGACTATTTTAAAAACTACAATGATTATTATGGGCACTTAAAAGGAGATGAAATTTTACAGAATCTGGTCAAGGTCATTCAGACGGTACTCCCCGAATCCGCGTATTTAGCCCGTTATGGTGGAGAAGAATTTGCGATTCTACTTACTGATGTACCTGTCCAGGCAGCATTTCAATCTCTGGAAAAAGTCTTAATCAAGATTCGCGAACAGCAATTTGAACATTTAAATCGCACAGATGATAAATCCTATGTCACGGTCAGTATGGGCATTTCCTGGATGGATCAAACACATCCATATCCAGATATTCATGCACTGATGAAAGCGGCAGATGTACAGTTATATGCGGCTAAGCAGGCAGGGCGAGATCAACTTAAAATGACATAAAAAAGTTTTAATTTTAAAAAGCGTATTTATATAAATGATAATTTTCTTCATTTTCCGATTGAGGATTCGGTGAGAAAAATCCATTTTTTTGATAATAACTTAAAGCCGTTTGAGTCGATTGGACTTTAATTTTATGGATATTTTTACGCACTAAGGATTTGTGCATCTGATCAAAAAGCTGGGTGCCAAACCCGAGTCGCTGGAAACGTGCAGCCACATAGTGCATCAGGATTTCTCCAGTGTCACTGACCAGCAAAAAGCCGACAATCTGATCATTCAAAATATACACCCAACAGTCGTTATAAAGCATTTCCACAATTAACTGGGCGTGATTAAACTGCTCCAGCCAGCGCTGGATCACGCTGTCTTCACGTTGATGATCCAAAATACAGGATTGAATACTGTCGTGGATGACCTGAATTATTTGAGGTATATCTTGAATCTTCCCTTCACGAATCATAATTTTATTCATTTACTCGACCATAAAGAGGGACCTTTTATTTGAAGGAAAATGCTCAGAAAAACAAATACCAATCGTGTAGCTTTTTGAGTGCATTTGCTAAAGAACCAAGAGTTGATGATCGATTCTGTAGTGATTTGTCTGATTTATTTATCTTGATCAATATTGGCCTTCTGGTTTAATTCTAATTTTTAACAAGATTGTAGACTATCATTTCAAATTGAATAATGGGAAATAAGGCTCAACCGAAGAAAAAATCCAAGAAGATCTAAAAAAATCCTCATGTTTGCTGTACAAAAAATAGACTTGTGTTAAGTTAAAAGAAGATCGCCAAATCAAGAATTGGCAGACCGTGATAAAAATAAAATTAACCACACGAGATGATCAATGATTCTTAAATTCCTGATTTTTTCATGTCTAACCCTGATAATTTATGCGATGTGGTTTATCGGCATGAAAATCTATAAAACCCAGCGTTATGTAAAAAGTAAACGTGTCAAAAAAGCGGACCCGATTTCCAGGAATGCTGAAGAGAATCAATCTGATTCTCAGGAAACCTTGCATGTGGTCGATGCCTATGAGCTGGAACTGTTTGATGATGTGGCGCAATTATTTTTCCAACATCAGGTTCAGATTCAGGATCGCAATGAAGCAGAGCAGTTACAGCAGGAATTACTCCGTAAGATGCCGATGCATACCGGTACACAAATCCGTCAGATGGATTTAGGCGAATGGTCAATTTTCTGGAATTTTTATGACCAGTCACTGGAATATTATGTCGGCCGTTATGGGGTATTTTATGCCCATGTCGACCGTTTCGGCGAGGAACACCATCAGGAAATCCGAACCAATGTTCAACAGGCACGTTATGCTTAAGCAGCTAAATGCTCTAGAAACTAAAATCAAGCTGCATATTTGAGTTGATGTAATTCGCTGAACTTGTTGAGCACTTCATCCCAGAGCTGTTCTGCGCCCTGACGGAAATAGCCCATATGTCCCATATGCTTGATTCCATAATCAGCTGCCTGAATATTGATATAATGCAACGGAGCCTGACGATAATGTTGCATAAAAGCCTGTCTGGATTCAGGTAAGGCCCAGGCATCATCAAGCGCGGCTACGGCATAAATAGGCGTTTTTACCGCGGCATAATGGGTATGCAGGTCTTTCAGTTCAGGATCGGCAAAGAAATAGGTCGGATTTTTACACCATTTTCGCCATTGACGATAAACATCACGCGGCAAGTCGGCGCCCATATTCAGTTTGCTCCATGGCAAATAGCCTGCCACCGCTACCATCGGTGGGAAAACAATATTCCAGATTACCTGAACCTTGATTCTTTCAGTTAAAGGCATATAACCATGCCAGCCAGCACCAGTGCCAAAGCAGTACATTGCTTCAATGCGATCATGATATTTGCTTAATCCCAAGGCCTGTCCGCCATAGGAATGGCCAATCATATAGATGTCCAGACCGGTTTGGCTGAGATAATCAATCGCAGCGCTGAGATCATATTGCCCCCAGTCCAGATATGACATTTTAAAATTCTTTAAACATTTAGGCGCAGAATCAGCCACCCCACGATAATCAAAAGTCAGTACCTGAAAACCTGCATGTGCTGCATAATCGGCAAAGCGCCGGTAAAAAGCTTGGGGAACACCTGTCGCACAGGCGATGACAATATTGGCTTTGGCATATTCACTGCGGTAAAGCTTGCCGGTTAAGGTATAGCCATCTTCTGCCAGAAACTGCACGGTTTCAACCTGAACTTTTCCTTGTTGCATACTGGATATCCTTATACGTGGATTGAATCAGGGGAGGTGAATCTATATTATTTTTAATCTGATCTAAGCCATGATGTCAAAACTCACGAGTCGTAAATGACATCTATGCTTACCTATATGGCATGTAATCGCCTCATACAAAAGGAAGGGCTACCTCATGCTGATTGATTTTCATCAGGCACAATTACAGAAATTTATGGCTTTAGCGACTCAGGTTGAAGCTGAACCGGAACACTATTTACAGTTTGATTCCGTTTCTGATTTTTATAAGGCCAGCTGGTTAAAGAAATTTCCTGCGGGTACGGTCTGGTATGCTTCCGGCCTAGATGATGGGGCAGAAGAATTTCATGCGGTCATTGAGTATCGTGAAGTTCAGCTTTTACTCAGCTGTGGACCCTGTATATCTGCAAAAATTGCCTGGAAACATTGACCTCAATGCCAATTTTTCTCAATAAAAAAATAATGACAGCCGATGTAAAATTGACTTAAATAGCTTATCTTCTCTGTCAGATGATTCATTTGACTTAATTTGAGTCCATAACCCCTAATAAAAATAAGGAAAATAGATATGGCCCACCAGTTTACCGTAAATGCAATTATTCGCGGTGTTTCGATTGATGAGTTTAAACGTCTGGCAAATGACATCAGTTTGCATGAAGCGGTTTGTCATCGGATCCCTGCTCAAAATATGGAAATTCTGGTTTCAGAAAAGCAGGGACATCTGTATACCCTGAAACGTGCCTACAATCTGGATGTCAAAATCCCAGATATTGCCAAAAAACTGCTAAAAGATGCATTTCGCTTGCAACGTACCGATGTCAGCAATTTAGAAGAAATGACTTCTGTTGTGGAACTAGGTGCCAATCTGCCAATTGAAGCCAAATGTCAGCGTGCCGTTACAGGTGATGAACAGCAGATCCAGTTCCAGTTAAACTGGACGGTGAATGTGAAAGTGCCTTTGGTCGGTGGCATGCTAGAAAAACATGCCGAAGGTGAAATCCGTAAGTTCAGTGAAATCGAGATCAGCATCGTGGAAGATGAGCTACGCAAGAATCTGACAGCTTAAGCTCGTATTTTTACGATTAGAAAAAGAGCCTTTGAGTCAGGCTCTTTTTTATTTTAGGCTGTTTTTTCAAATTTGCTGCGGTAAAGCAGGGCAGTGAATAGGGTCACTAGACACACAGTCCAGATATAGTACAGGGCACCAATATTACTATACAGGCTCAACCATTGCACCAGTGGCAAGGTGATTCCACCTGCAATCGCATAGGCCAGATTATAGGAAAATGAAATTCCGCTGAAACGGATTTGTGCCGGGAACATTTTCACCATGCTATAGGACACCATGCCCACGGTTCCTGAGCTTAGACCGAGCAACATGTAAAGCATGAACACCGTTGACGCTTCAACATGACCCAGACTGTGATAAAAAATCCCGGCCATTGCCGCGACAAAAATAGAGCCAAGTAAAATGACCTTGCCTGCACCGAAACGGTCAGCCAGTACACCAGCGATAATGCAGCCGAGCATTTGCATTAGGATTGCAGCACTTTGCATCTTGAATGCATCAGCACGTTCGAAGCCAAAACTGGCCACCAGTAAATTCGGCATCGCCAGAATTAACACTACTACACAGCCGGTCAGGAACCAGGTAAATAACATCCCAATGCCTACAGCAGTTTTGTGGCTTAATAGTACCTGTTTGACTGGTAATTCTTTCGCCAGTTCTTTTTTCGCCTGCATGGCTTTAAAAACTGGAGTTTCTTTCAAATAACTGCGCAGGTAAAGGGCCACAAAACCAAAAATCCCACCTAGAATGAAGGGAACGCGCCAAGCCCAGCCTTTGATTTCCGCTTCAGTGAATTGAAGGGAAATAAACAGCGACATCAGAGCACCGAGTAGAATCCCGAGAGACAGACCAGCAGTAAGCAAGCCATTGGCAATCCCAATCCGGCCTTCAGGTACATGCTCCGACACAAAGGTCCAGGCTGCCGGAATTTCACCGCCAATCGCAATACCTTGAACAACACGCATCAATAGCAGCAGCAATGGTGCAGCATAACCAATACTTTCAAAGGTCGGCATGATCCCGATCATGAGGGTCGGTAGCGCCATCAGCAAGATGGATAGACTGAATAGACGTTTACGACCGATCAGATCCCCAAAATGCGCCATCACCACACCGCCGAGTGGGCGAAAGAAATAGCCTGCGGCAAAGATGCCATAGGTATTTAGCATGGCCCAAAACGGACTCAGGTTACTTGGAAAGAACAGTTCAGAGATCAATTTGGCGTAGAACACATAAATGACAAAATCATAGAATTCCAGTGCGCCACCTAGGGACGATAGTCCGAGGGTGCGTTTATCAGCACGGCTCAGATAGGGTTGTGCATTCATGTGGTCGTTCCATTATTTAATATCCATGACTTGAGTGCTGATTTTAAAGAAGGGTTATTTTCTTGAATAATCAATCTTTCTTTGTTTAATCTAAACTAAAAGTTATTAAAATTTAAATGAATAAAATTATTTGGAATGTTTTGATTAATTATTTTCCTTTCAGGTGAAGTTTTTAAGGCAAAAATAAGCTGGATTTCGACATATTACTTAAAACCCAGCTTATCTTTTTTAAGGATATTTATTCATTTTAGTATGATGTTCATTCTGTAATTTTCTCTCTAAGATAGAGTTGGATGAAAAATTGCAGGATAACGTGATGACAAATACCTTGGCGGTGGCGCAGCAAGGCGAGACCATTTTGACCTTAATTGCCAGTCCGGTCACACAAGCTGAATTTGACAATGACTGGTTGCGGCAATTTAATAGTGCCTTGATGGAAACCATGCAGCAACGTCAGGGTGTGGGCATTGCAGCACCGCAGGTTTATGTCTCTAAACGCATTATTATTGTCGCATCACGGCCCAATTTACGTTATCCAGACGCGCCGTATATGGAAGCTGTGACCATGATCAATCCGGAGATTATCAGTGCTTCAGCTACGCAAGTATTGGGTGAGGAAGGCTGTTTAAGTGTGCCCGAACAAAGAGGGAGAGTAGCTCGAGCAGAAGAGATTCAGGTACGTTATTTTACCTTAGAGGGAAATGAAATGGTTCAAGTGTTCAAAGGCTTTCCGGCACGAATTGTACAGCACGAAATTGATCACTTGAATGGAATTCTATTTGTAGAGAAGCTTGCAGAAGCATAATTACTTGGCTTGAATTGCGGTGCCATAAGCGAAGACTTCAACCATACCACCTTGCATGCCAAGTTCAGTCGTACTGAGACGGATTCCCATAATCTGGTCAGCACCCATTTTTTCTGCTTCCAGTTTTAATCGTACTATAGCTTCACGTCGTGCCCGTTCAACGACACTCTCATAACTGGTCAAACGGCCACCTAACATGTTTTGCACATTAGCAATCGCATATTTAAAGTAATCATGTGAAATCACCACATTGCTGCTGATCATATGGCCGGGGAATGTAGATTCGATGAAACGGCTATTATTGACCCGGATATAAGCCAAACGTTGTTCCTGTTCATCCAGATATTGCAGATGCTTGCGCTCGTTATAGCGACCAAAACCGAAACCCACGCTGAACAGAATGGCGAAAATGACAATCTGTATAATCAATCCGTCCATGCATTAGTTCGCCTGTGGAAATGGATCAGGCAGTTTAGGCATGACCGGATCAACGATGACTGCTGTGCCATAAACAAACAGTTCAGAAGCACCTTGGGCAATATTTGAGGTAGAAAAACGGATACCTACAATCGCATTGGCACCCATACTGCGAGCTTTTTCAATCATTCGGTTCATGGCTTCCTGACGGGATTCTTCCAGTAATTCGGTATAAGCGGTCAACTCGCCACCGACAATATTTTTCAGGCCGGCCAGCAAATCACGTCCAACATGCTTACTGCGCACAGTACTGCCATAGACCACATCGATTTGCTGGCGAATGGTATGTCCCGGTACAGATTCCAGATTGCTGAGTAACATTCATATCCCTAAATTAGAAAAAATACTTTGATTATTATTACACTTAAAATAGATAGTTTAGTCATTATAAATTTCTTCAGATGACTCAGGCAGCTGGGGTAAATACTTTGTTTGGATCACCCCTTGAGCTGACCAATAGGGAAGTTCAAGTTCAGTAATACCTTCTGCATAAGAAGCCAATTCATACAATGGATAGACAAATACAATTCCATTGGCATTGAAATAGAAATTATCACTTACTTCAAATGCATTTTGCTCAATATGATGTTGTTCAAGCCACTCACGATTATGTTCGTAAAGTTCAGTTTTGAGTTTTTCTTTGCTTGCAGGTGCCAAAATATCATTCAGGCTTAAACGCTGCTTGGTATTGAGATCAAAAATAACGTAGTCACTATGATGCATACCATGTGCAGCGCCTGCTGGGTAATATTCGGAAAAGTATGTAAAGTTTGCGATATTGTAATGCTGACCGATATAACGTACAGCAGTGGTACTGTAGTTGGTTGATGGCATTTCAGGATCAAGAGTGACCTCTACAGCAGGTGATTTGTCGAAAGCTTCAGCATGGTCTTTTTGTAAACGCTCCAAAAAATATTGGTTTAACCAATTTACATTCGTTTTCACTGTTTGCAGATGATATTTAGTGCAACTGGCAAACTCATCCTCACTGGCTGGATGGCATACTTCATTTTTACTGAGCTGTACACGTTCAGTTTTAGCCTTAATCAACGGTAAGCTTTCTTTTTCAGCGACGGTTTCCGCTGTTGGTTCAGGTTTTGAATCTACTGTATTTTTTTGTTGGCATGCGGTTAAGAAAATTGAACTTACCAAGGCAGATAACAATATTTTTTTCATCGATTTACATTTTATAAAGTGTTAAGTCTGATCCAATTGAGTATACAGATTTCTTGATTCAATAAAATATATCGGCTATTGGACCAACGTATAAAAAAGCCCACCGAAGTGAGCTTTTCTGAAAAAGAGATTAAGCTTATTTTGCCTGTTCGGCACGACGCTGTTCGGTCACAGACGGGCGATACGGTACGGTGTCTGAAGTGTTAACTTTCAAACCACCACCAAGACTCTTGTACAGCTCAACCTGGCTGTTCAGATTCGCCTGTTCAAGTAATAACAAACCTTGTTCTGCTGCATATGAAGCACGTTGTGCATCCAGTACAGTCAGATAGCTGTCAATACCGGCACGGAAACGTGCTAGAGACAGGCGGTAAGTCGTGTTAGTCGCATCAACCAGACGGCGTTGAGCAGCAATACGGTCACCAATATTCTGACGTACCGCCAGGGCATCATTCACTTCACGGAATGCAGTCTGAATGGATTTTTCATAATCTGACAGCGCAATTTGCTGATCTGTTTCAGAAATACGAATATTGGCCTGACGTGTACCCCAATCGAAAATTGGAATATCCAGACTTGGGCCTATAGACCACGCAAAACTGCCAGATTTGAACAGATCACCCAGATCCGCAGATGCAAAACCTGCAGAACCCGTCAGGCTGATGGTTGGGTACAGACGCGCACGGGCAGCACCAATATTGGCACCTGCCGCAGACAGACGATATTCAGCTGCACGTACATCCGGACGGTTAATCAGCAGATCACTTGGTAAACCTGCACCTAGTGCCGCATTAGAGGTAATGCGGGTAACACGTTGTGCCGGTAACAGGTTGGCCGGTACAGGTTGACCTACAAGCAGATTTAGCAGGTTTTGTGCCTGAGCCACCTGGGTGCGATAGTTGGCAACATCATTACGCGCAGTTTCAACAGAAATTTGCGCCTGACGTACTGGAAGTTCGCTATCGATCCCCACATCAAAACGTTTCTTGTTCAGGTTGTAAGATTCAAGCTGGGCTTTCAGCGTTTGCTCAGCCAGCGCCAGATTGGCATTGGCAAATGAGTAACTCAGCCATGCTTGGGCCACCTGACCGATCAGAGAAATCTGAGTCGCATCACGCGCACTTTGAGTCGCCAGATAAGTATCTAAAGCATTGTCACGCAAGCTACGCACACGACCCCAGAAATCTAGCTCAAATGCAGTTACGCCTAGACCGACATTATAAGTCGTCACAGCGCCACGGCTTTGCGGGTTGTTACTGCCAGTATCCTGACGTAACACGCTGCCGCTCGCACCAATGGTTGGCAGACGGTCATTTTCAGAAATCTGATAAGCCTGTTGGGCACGCTGAATGTTTAATGCGGCAGTACGCAAATCACGGTTATTGGTCAATGCCAAGTCCAGTACCTGTAACAGGCGCTGGTCAGCAAAGAATTCTTTATAACCCTGTTCTGCTACAGAAGTACCTGAAGCATTGGTATAACTGCTTGGGATATTCGCCTCTGCAACGGGCTCTGGGCCACGCATGCTTTGACATGCAGTCAAAGCAAGCGCGAGGGCAGATACCGCAATGCTACGACCTGTAATAGACCATATATTTTGCATTACGACTAGTACTCCTGATTTTGTTGTTTTGGTTTGTATTTAAAGATACTTCGAATCCACACGTAGAATACAGGAATAAAGAAGATACCTAAAAGCGTCGAACTGATTACACCACCGAGGACACCGTAACCGACAGAGTGCTGGCTACCCGCACCGGCACCTGAAGCAAGTGCTAGTGGAAGTACACCAAAACCGAAGGCAAGGGTGGTCATGATAATTGGACGTAAACGCATTTTTGCCGCATGCAAGGTTGCATCAAACAACTCTTCGCCCTGTTCCTGCAGCTCTTTGGCGAATTCCACAATCAAGATTGCGTTTTTCGCAGAAAGACCAATTACGGCAATAATCGCTACCTGGAAGTAGATGTTATTCGACAGGTTCGGGTCTTTAAACAGAATCATACCGCCAAAGGTCAATAACAATGCACCCACAATACCTAGCGGTACAACCAGAAGAACCGAGAATGGAATTGACCAGCTTTCATACAATGCAGCCAGACACAGGAACACGATCAACAGTGAAAGCGCGTACAAGAATGGTGCTTGTGCGCCAGACTCACGTTCTTCCAGAGACAGACCAGTCCATTCATAGTCGAAACCTTGCATGCCCATTTCAGGAAGCTTGGCAATGATTTCTTCCATTGCGCGCATTGCATCACCTGAGCTCACACCCGGTGCTGGTGTACCCTGAATGTTCATCGCAGATACGCCGTTATAGCGTTCCAGACGAGGCGAACCATAGGTCCATTCGCCGGTTGCGAATGCCGAGAACGGAACCATTTCGCCACGGTTGTTACGAACATACCACTGGTTCAGGTCTTCCGGCATCATACGAGAGCTGGCTTCACCCTGAACGTACACTTTTTTCACACGACCACGGTCAAGGAAGTCGTTAATGTACGAACCACCCCACGCCATGCTCATGGTGCTGTTAATTTCAGAAATGCTGACACCTAAAGCACCGGCTTGTGCATGATCGACAATCACACGGTACTGCGGGTTATCTTCCTGACCATTTGGACGAACACCTGCAAGACGTTTGTCTTGTGCAGCCAGACCCAGAACAGTATTACGCGCTGCTAAAAGTTGCTCATGGCTTTGACCACTTGCTGCTTTTAACTGCATATTAAAGCCGGCAGATACACCCAGTTCAGGCATTGCTGGCAATTGTAATGGCATGATGTAAGACGCATCTTTCACAATCATGTTCAGTGCCATACCACGCTGGATAATTGCACCGACCTGTGATTCTGGTGTGGTACGTTCAGACCAGTCTTTCAGTTTGATAAATGCCAGACCAGCGTTTTGACCTACACCTGTGAATGAGAAACCAGCCACACTGAAGACAGATTGGACATGATCTTTTTCATTTTCCAGGAAGTAGCCTGTCATGGTATTGATGACTTTATCGGTACGTTCCAAGGTTGCATTTGGTGGCAACTGTACCAGCGTCATCACGACACCTTGGTCCTCATCAGGTAAGAATGAAGAAGGCAGTTTCTGGAAGATCAGCACAATAATCCCGATCACCACCGCATAGATGATACCGGAGAAAATCTTGTGGTGGGTCATACGATTGACACCGCCCTGATATTTCACAGAAACACGGTCAAAGCTATGGTTAAACCAGCGGAAGAAACGCGCAGCCGGGTTGTTGCTTTGCGGCTTGTTCGGATCATGCTGTTTCAGAATGGTCGCACACAGGGCAGGGGTAAAGGTTAAGGCCACCACCAGAGACAGAACCATTGCTGTGACCAGCGTGATTGAGAACTGGCGATAGATAACCCCTGTAGAACCACCAAAGAATGCCATTGGTACGAATACTGCAGACAGTACAGAGGTAATACCGATCAGCGCACCAGAGATCTGTTTCATCGACTTTGCAGTCGCGCTCACAGGATCAAGATGCTCTTCAGCCATGACACGTTCAACGTTTTCGACCACAACGATCGCATCATCGACCAGCAGACCAATTGCAAGAACCATCGCAAACATGGTCAAGGTATTGATCGAGAAGCCGAAGATATTAATGATTGCAAAAGTACCCAGTACAACCACTGGAACGGCCATGGTTGGAATAATCGTTGCACGCCAGTTCTGCAAGAACAGGAACATCACGATGAAGACCAGAATGACCGCTTCGATTAGGGTATGAACCACCGATTCAATCGATAACTGAATAAATGGTGTGGTATCAAATGCCAGGGTATCTACCATCCCTTGAGGATAGTTCGGACGTAACTGTTTTAAACGCTCTTCAACTGCTTCAGCGGTATCCAGCGCATTGGCACCGGTTGCAAGTTTAATCGCAACACCGCCAGCCGGTTTACCGTTGAATTTAGAATCAAACTGGTAGTTGTCTGCACCCAGTTCTACACGTGCGACATCGCCCAGACGGACTTGTGCACCTGAAGTAGTATTTTTCAGGAAGATGTTTTCGAACTGTTCAGGTGTTTGCAGCAGACTTTGCGCATTCACCGTCGCATTCAGTACCTGCCCTTCAATCTGTGGCGCACCACCTAATTGACCGACAGCCACCTGAGCGTTCTGGGTACGGATTGCCTGAGCCACATCACTTGGAGTCACTTGCAGACTAGCCATTTTGGCTGGATCCAGCCAGATACGCATTGCATAAGAACCACCAAAGACCTGAACTTCACCAACCCCGGCCACACGGCTTAAAGGTTCAGAAATATTTGAGTTCACATAGTCTTTAATGTCATCTGCAGTCAGGCTGCCATCAGGCGAATAGAAAGCTAATACCTGAAGGAAGCTGGCACCAGATTTGGTAACACGTACACCCTGACGTTGTACATCATCAGGCAAAAGTGCAGTCGCTGACTGTAACTTGTTTTGTACCTGTACCTGTGCGATATCAGGATCGACACCCTGTTCAAAGTTTAAGGCGATGGATGCCTGACCGTTACCGGCACTGTTCGAAGAAATATAACGCAAGCCATCCAGACCGTTCATCTGCTGCTCGATGATCTGCGTTACTGTATTTTCTACAGTCGCTGCAGATGCACCCGGATAAGTCGCAGAAATGGTGACTGTCGGTGGCGCGATCGTCGGATATTGAGCAATTGGCATTTTGCTGATGGTCAAAATACCCGCCAGCATAATTACCAATGCAATCACCCATGCAAAAATCGGGCGATGGATAAAGAATTGAGCCATGAACCATTACTCCTTATGCATTTGCAGCAGGTTTTTGTTCAGGTTGTTTCTTTGCATCATCTGCCTTTTTTGCATCTGCTGCAGGTTGCTGTGCAGCTGGTTGAGCAGCACCTTGTGGGGCAGCCGCTTGAGGTTGATAAGGTTTAGGCACCACTTGCTGTTCAGGTTTTACCTTAGCAATACCGTCAACAATCACTTTATCACCCGGATTCAAACCTTCGGTTACGATCCAGTTACTACCTTGAGTACCGACTGTCGTTACTGGACGTGGAGTTACTTTATTGTCAGCACCCACCAGCATCGCTATGGCCTGACCCGTAGGCGTACGGGTTAACGCCGCTTGTGGAATCAGGAAAGCATTTGGAATTTCGCCTTGTACGATTTGCGCTGTGGCAAACATACCTGGCAGAAGTAAATGGTTCTTGTTCGGGAATACTGCACGTAAAGTCACAGTACCTGTTTCAGGGTTCACGCTGGCATCCGAGAATGCAAGACGGCCTTCGACAGGGTAGATGCTGCCATCTTCAAGCTTTAACTTCACTTTGGTGTTGTTTGAGCTGTTGAGGTTGCCTTTGCTTAGCTGTTGACGCAGGCGCAGCAGTTCAGCACTGGATTGGTTGATATCTACATAGATTGGATCTAGACGCTGAATCGTAACCAGTGGTTCTGTCTGATTTGCAGTCACTAACGCACCCGCCGTAATCGAAGAACGGTTAGTTTGACCAGAAATCGGGGCACGTACGGTTGAATAGCCCAGGTTGATTTCAGCATTACGTAAAGTTGCACGGTTGGCATTCAAATCAGCTTCAGCCAGTTTGACCTGTGCTGCAATGTCATCGTATTCCTGTTTAGAAATGGCATTGGTACCGACCAGTTGACGGTAACGGCCTTCTTTAACACGCAATACACCTAAATTCGCTTCAGCACGGGCAATCGCAGCACGGGCATTATCAACAGTAGTACGGTTAGTGCTTGAATCGATTTCATAAAGCGCCTGACCTTCACGGACATAGCTACCCTCAGTGAATAAGCGTTTAAGCACCACACCACTAGCCTGTGGACGTACTTCAGAAATCTCAAATGCTGTTGTACGACCTGAGAGCTCTACAGACTGCTCGACACTTTGTGGCTGTGCAACAAGAATACCGACTTCAGTCGGTGGCATTTGCTGCTGAGCACCAGCTTGCTGGCCCTCTTTAGGATCTTTGCTACAACCAACAAGTGCAAGACTTGTTGCTAATGCGCAAGCAGTCAGGGCGGGTGCCCAAAGCTTTGCAGACATCATTGTTCCACCTCAATTGGATTCTTATCTAAATTTTTTTATTTGTGAACCGTGCAATATCTGATCCAGACCATATACCACAACGAAATCCAAATAAAACTTATACTCCAGCCGGATATGACATCTGAAGGAAAATGTACACCTAGATAAACTCTTGAAATACCCATAATCAGCATCCATGCACCTGCACCCATCCAGATGATGGTATGTCGGGGATGTTGCCGATATATGAATATTGCCAGACAGCCGAGACAGGCTGCATAGACGCTATGGGCACTCGGGAAGGAGCTTCCATAGCTTTCAACCAGATGAAAAGACTCTGCTGGTCGAGGTCGGGCAATACTGAATTTTAAAAGCCAGCCTAGGAGAATTCCTCCGATAATTCCGATACATATAAAAATTACGCTTGCATACTTTTTATACCACAGTAGAAAAATACACCATAGTGTGGATAAAAATAATACAAATGGCATGCCACCTATCACTGATAAGGACTGATTAATTTGATTTAAAAATTCTGTGCGATAGCCGCTAATCCATTCTATTGCAAGCACATCTAACTGGCTTAAAGTTGCAATATCAAGAAATAACACACTGAAAATTAAAAATAAAATTCCGACAATAAGTAACAAGTAATGCATGCCAAAAATCCTTGTCCTTTTAACCGTTATTCAACCGGTTAACTGTCTGCGCTAAAGTGTACTTGCCAGTACACTTTTTTTCAAGAGTGCGTATTTTATGCAAATTCCATTTTTTATTTATGGGATTTTGTACCTAAATGCCCAAATATTCTCGCAATTTTACAGTTTTGTGGATGTATGATTTTCGTCAATTTCAATGGTTTGCTTCGGCGGCCAGAAAAACTCACTTGGGCGAGTCAGGAAATGGGTCATGACCAGTTTGGCGAGCGGTTTCCACTGTTCGAAACGCACCCGTCGTGCGCGTAATGCCACAATAATGGTCAGGCTGAAACTTACAAAAAGGTTAGTCAGACCAATCAGCAGAACACCCAGGAAAGAGATGATAATGAGTCCAATATCTGGACCATTAATATTGATCAGTCCTTGGATAAAGTTGGCAGAGGCAAAGGCAATATGACGAATATCTAAAGGCAAGCCAAGAATGAAACCGATGGTACCCATACTGCCCAGCATAACCCCAAAAATAAAATTACCCGCCAGTGCACCCAGATTACGTTCAATATAATCGGCAAATCGATGTAAACGTTCTTGTCCCATCAGTTGCGACAGGCGCACATGAGCTCTCAGACGAGGACCAACCTTCCGATACACTGCCATATTATCGAAATAACCGGCTAATAGGCCTGACAGGAATAAACATACGCCAGCCACTGCTGCATGAGGAATCGCCAAAGAAGTAAATGGGTTCAGGTCATATAAGGTTTTGGCTGCTTTGGCATGCGTCATTAATGGCTCATGTAGGGCAAATTCCCACATCAGGGCAATCAGTGCTGCAACCGGAATTGCGATGGAAATATTCCCAAGAATTGCGACAAACTGGGTCCGAATGATATTCACAATCAGTGCAGCCAGTTCAGCAATCTGGGCGGTTTTCGAACCCTTACGCTGTTGTACGGTAGAAGCGAGTGCAGCTGCAGTCATCGCCGGCTGTTTGGTTGCAACGGTGAAGTGCAGCACATGAATGAGCATAAAACCGAGCGAATAGTTCATGCTATAGCTAAAGGCCTGCATTAAAGGTGCCATCGTGACACGCGCCATTAAGACTTTCAGCGAAGCCATAAAGGCAATGATGACACCGGCACCGGCTGCCGATTTGTACATGGCCAGAAAGCCTTGCTTGTCGGTACTTACATAATGTTCACCGGTTTTACTGGCATTTTCAGTCACCTGTAAAGCCAGGAGTTCACTATTGGTAGTCAGTAAGGCACGCACACTGCGTTCACTATAAATTGCTTCGGTAATATCGGCGATAAACAGGCCAATGGATTGATAACGCAGGTCATCATCATCCAGCACCATATTCAGCAGGATTTCAATCCGTTCCAGACACTGTTCCAGTAAGGCCAGCATATAGGTCAGGCTGACACTGACCCCAATCCGTTTGGTAGAGCGGCGAATTTTGGCGACAACATCGTGACACTGCTCCAGCATGACCAGAGCTTGGGAAGCATCTGGCGGCGTAATCGCATCCACCAGTTCTACGGTGTTATAGCGTTTTTTATATTCCTGGATAAATTCAATGATCTCACGGTTTTGCACCAGAAAAGGTGATTCATATTCCATGAGCTCAGGCTGAGCATTAATAAATTCAGGATGCAGACCGATCCCACTCACCCGGTAGGACAGAATCGTTAGTGCTTTAATGATCTGATCTTTGATTCGGGTTTTTTCTACCTGATTAGAATGACCCTGATTTACAACAGCAAAAAGTCGCTGCCAGTCTGCTTCATCAAAATAATCCAGCCAGTATTTATCGGTACGCAAATAGAAAATTTTGCGGAACAATTCCTGAAGTTGTAGATGATCTGGAATCACCGGCAGGATATGTGCCCCGATCCGCTGATTCAGCTGGTTCCAAAAACCATCTAGAGAAAGAATCCCAGTATCGGAAAACAGGCTGGCTTGTTTATAACGATTGATAACTCTTAAAGTGAAACTTTGTAAGGTTAAGACTGCATTGGGAGTGAGCAGTAAGGCCCGGATAAATGCATTAAATTTTGTTTCGATTTCTTCTGTATTTCTGCTGTCTTCTGGGCGTATACGTTCTACAAGTTGGATGAGCAAATTCTCATCCAGCACCGCCTGTGGTTGTTCAAGCTGGTGCTGCATGCTTTGAAAAATATCAAGAAAATTAATATGCATAGGCGAGGTAAGCGGCTATTGAATCCGGTGAAGAGCCAGTTTGGCCAGATTAACGAGGGCCTGACGATACTCTGAATCGGGTAGTGCATTCAAGGCTTGAATTGCAATTTCTGTTTCTTCAGTTGCACGCTGGCGACAATAATCCAAGGCGCCAGAATCATTTACGATCTTGATGACTTCTGCCAAATGATCTGTTCCGCCCGTTGCAATACTGCGACGGATAATTTCATGTGATTCACCTGTAGTATTCTTCATGGCAGCAATCAATGGCAGGGTCGGTTTGCCTTCCATCAGGTCATCACCGATGTTTTTACCTAGGGTTTCAGCATCAGATGTATAGTCCAGAATGTCATCAATAATCTGGAAAGCATTACCGAAGTGACCGGCGAATTTACGTAACGGTTCACGGAACTCAGTCTTGTCGGAAAGAATAGCGGCACCTTCGGTCGCCAGTTCAAACAGGCGAGAAGTCTTGCCATGAATAATGCTCAAATAGGTTTCTTCTGAGGTTTCTGGCTGATGTTGCGATTGCAGTTGCAGAACTTCGCCTTCGGCAATTTCGCAGGTACCCGTAGAGAAGTCTTTGAGCAGGGTCATATTGTTAAGGTCGACCAACAAATCAAAGGCACGCGAAATTAGGAAATCACCCACTAGCACAGCTGTCTGATTGTTCCAGGTCGCATTGGCAGTTGGACGGCCACGGCGTAAGCCTGACTCATCCACAACATCATCATGAACTAGAGTTGCCGTATGCAACATTTCGATAATGGCGGCCAGTTTGCGATGTTGTTCCAGTTCTACGGCACCACAGGCTTTTGCTGCCAACAGGCACATGATTGGGCGCATACGCTTGCCGCCAGCTTCAACCACATGCTTGCTGACCGCCATCACCAGCGCCACTTTTGAGGTAATTCCTTCGTTAATGAATGTGTCCATCGCAGCAAAGTCGTTAGCAACAGGAGCGAGAATATCTTGCTTAAAGTCGATGGCCATGTGAAAGAAAACCTCTAGTTTGGTAAATCGCAGCGGGTAGTTTAACAATTTATAACATGAGTGAAAGCTAAGAAAAGCACAAACTCCACTAAAAATCAGCTTTTTATAGCACTTCTTTGAGTTTAGCCTAAATTTTGACATTTAAAAAATGAACAATATCTTTCCGCTAAAGTTTTTTTCTAAACATTCTCAGGCAGCTGGAAAACTCGGAATTGAGCAGCGTTTTTTGGTCAGTATATCCGGTATTAATCTTTGATTTTGAATGAATAATTTAATGATTTATAGGCTTTGTAATGGAGTTCATGATTATTTCCTTAAAATGGCTTGTTGTTTCTTATAATATCCCTTAAAATCTTTGCCCTTGTATAACCCCCAGTGGCGCGCGTTTTAAGATCGATATATTCCTTTATCGGCACGTCGACACGGGCATGTTTGGAGTACATTATGTACGCAGTAATCCAAAGCGGTGGTAAACAGCACCGTGTAGTTGAGGGTGAAACCCTTAAAGTTGAATTATTGAAAGCTGAAACTGGTTCAACAATTACGTTTGATGACGTACTTATGCTTGTAAACGGTGATAGCATTCAAATCGGTGCTCCAGTTGTAGCTGGCGCTAAAGTAACTGCAGAAGTAGTTAGCCATGGTCGTCACGACAAAATCCGCATCATCAAAATGCGTCGTCGTAAGCACTACCGTAAACAACAAGGTCACCGTCAATGGTTCACTGAGTTGAAAATTACTGGTATCTCAGGCTAATTACTAGGAGTAAATAGACATGGCAACTAAAAAAGCCGGTGGTTCGACTAAGAACGGTCGTGATTCGAATCCTAAGATGTTAGGTGTTAAAGTTTACGGTGGCCAAACTGTAACTGCAGGTAACATCATCGTTCGTCAACGTGGTACTGAATTCCACGCTGGTCAAAACGTAGGTATGGGCCGTGACCATACATTATTTGCTACTGCTGATGGCGTAGTAAAATTCGAAGTGAAAGGTCAATTTGGCCGTCGCTACGTATCTGTTGAAGCATAATTTGCTGAAATAGAAAAAAGACCCACAGTTTCTGTGGGTTTTTTTATGCATGAAGATTTATCGGCTTATAAAGCTGTGACAGCGAATGTAAATATCACTATTGAATCTTCATCATGATGAATAAAAACAGGAATTCTGCATTAATAACAATACAAAACTTCTTATTTTCTATCATCTTAGTTCGAGAAATTGGTTTAATATGAGCCATTAGATAAATAGCAATATGCAAATACAAAAAGGTGAGATTATGAGTATGCTTCGTAAAACTGTATGTGCCATAACAATCGGTACGGCGACACTGGCACCTGTCATGAGCACGACTGTATTTGCCGCAACTGCAGCGACGGAGCAGCAAGCTACTGCGAATCTGGTGAAACAGCTCAGCAATATCCGTAGCTTAACTGCAAATTTTGAACAAACGACTAAAGTCACGAATCCGAAAGCGACCCAGAAAAAAGGCTTAACCGCCCAGCACATGAACCAGACCTTTAAAGGTGTGATGAAGGTGGCGCGTCCAGGTAAATTCTACTGGGAAACTTCTAGTCCATCTAAACAGACCATTGCCACTACAGGTAAAACCGTATGGATCTATGATCCAGACTTGCAGCAAGCAGTGCGTCAGAGTCTAGACGATCAAGTGGCAAATACACCGGCATTATTATTGTCCGGCAATACCAGCCAGATTATGCAATCTTATCGCGTAACTCAGCCGAATAAAGCTAAAACCTATTACACGCTTTATCCGAAAAATACCGATGGGGTGTTTGAAAGCCTGACTATTAGTTTTGGTGCGAACAAAGCGCCTAGCTTGATGATTTTGCAAGATTCCTTAGGTCAGACTACGAATATTAAATTTAGTAATGTAAAACTGAATACCACGATTCCGGCATCTACGTTTAACTTTACTCCGCCAAAGGGCACAGACATTATTGATCAGTAAGCATCAATACACCCTAAATAAAAAAGCAACCTCCGGGTTGCTTTTTTTGTTCCTGATCGGGATGGATTTGGAGTCATTACAAGGTTGGCGTATATCTAGAAGTTCGGGTGTTTTAGAATAAACAAAAGTTGAGTCAATGAAATTGCAAAATTTTAGGAGCTCAGGATGAAAATGACTTCATGTAAAATAGGCTGGATCGGTTGTATCTTATGTCTGAATCTTGGGCTATTTGCCTGTCAGCGTCAAACCTCTTCAGTCACTACATCCGCGCAATCAGAAGACACGGGGCAAATTCAGTCCAAAACAATTCCGGTTAAAGATGCTAATCAGGTCGTGTGTGAAATCGAAGGTTGTGTGCGTTTTGATTTGCAGACTGTAGATACCAATATCAGCTGGATTGATCAGTATTTTATGGAGCGGATCCAGCGTACTGAGCCGGTCGCTTTTAGCAAAGTGACCAGTAATAAAATTAAAGCAAAGGATGAGCCGAAATTTATTGATCAGCGTTCCATTCAGGTGAGTTACCTGAATCAGCATTCTCATCTAGCTACTTTTATCTTCAAAACTACTCATCAGCCTGAACGTGCCCAGTCACAATCTCATAGTGAATATGTCAATCTAGATATAAAACAGAAGAAACGTCTAGCTCTTCATCAGGTTGTGCGCGGTAATACAGATGAAAAACTGAAACAGGCTCTATATCAAGCAAATAAAGACTGGCTAGATCGCTATCAAATCACCCAGCAGAAATTAGCATTGAGCGACAATTATTATTTTGACGGTTAGGGCTTGGTACTGGTTTATCCGGCAGGTGAGTTGAGTAAGCCAATCAGTGACATGGCAGAATTAAAAGTACCTTATACAGCATTAAGCGAGATCATCCGGCCTGAATATTTATCGCTTCTGCCTCAAACAAGCCTTTAAATATTGCGCTAATAAACTCCAGCCGGTAGGTCAGTCACTGTATTTTTTGACGTTAAGAGCTTACACTATAGCCAGTTTTTTTCTTATCCAAAGATTGGCTATGATCGACCCGAAATTACTTAGAAATAATATTGAGGCTGTAAATTTAGCCTTGGCAAAACGTGGTGTTCAACTGAATGTTGAGGAGTGGGCATCATTAGAAGCTCGACGTAAAGAGATTCAATCCAAAACTGAATCCTTGCAAGCTGAGCGTAATGCCGGTGCCAAGCAAGTGGGTCAGATCAAAAAAGCAGGTGGCGATGCCTCTGAAATTATGGCACGCATGTCTGCGATTGGTGATGAAATTAAGGCTGCTGAAGCTGCTCTGGCTGAACTGCAAGCTGAACTAGAAGAAAAATCACTGTCTATTCCAAACCTTCCAGATGAATCTGTACCTGAAGGTAAAGATGAAAATGACAATGTGGAAGTCCTGAAATGGGGTACACCACGCGAATTTGATTTTGAAATCAAAGACCATACTGACCTGGGCGAAATGATGGGCGGTCTGGAATTTGAAACTGCGACCAAACTGACCGGTTCACGTTTCAGCGTTCTGAAAGGTCCTTTAGCGCGTCTGCAACGTGCGATTACCCAGTTTATGCTGGATACGCATACCACTAAAAATGGCTATACCGAAGCCTATGTTCCTTATTTGGTAAATGCAGATTCTTTACGTGGTACAGGTCAGTTACCGAAATTTGAAGAAGACCTGTTCAAGTTGCAAGGCGAGAAAGAATTCTATTTAATTCCAACGGCTGAAGTACCTGTAACTAACTTCGTGCGTGATGAAATCATCGATGCCGACCGTCTGCCACTGAAATATGCAGCACATACTCCATGTTTCCGTAGTGAAGCCGGTTCTTATGGCCGTGATACCCGTGGTCTGATCCGTCAGCACCAGTTCGACAAAGTTGAGATGGTTCAGATCGTGAAACCTGAAGACTCTATGCAGGCACTGGAAGAGTTGACTGGTCATGCAGAAGGTATTTTGCAGGCATTAGGTCTGCCATACCGTAAAATCATTCTGTGTGGTGGTGATATGGGCTTTGGTGCATGCAAAACCTATGACCTTGAAGTCTGGGTGCCAAGTCAAAATACGTATCGTGAAATTTCATCTTGCTCAAATATGTGGGACTTTCAGGCACGCCGTATGAAAGCGCGTTACCGTGCTGACCAGAAAAAAACTGAATTCGTGCATACGTTGAATGGTTCAGGCCTGGCTGTAGGTCGTACTTTACTGGCGGTCATGGAAAACTATCAACGTGCTGATGGTTCAATTGAGATCCCTGAAGTACTGCGTCCGTATATGGGTGGTGCAACTTATATCGACTAAATGTCGGTGTATGCACCAAAATGTGCATGAAAATTGCTTAGACAGTCAGATTTAAAACTTTTTGAGGCATTTTGTGGATATCTTTCCAATCTCGTTAAAGTTGCAACAGCAACCTTGTCTGATTGTCGGTGGTGGACATATTGCATACCGTAAAGCGGTATTGCTACAGAAAGCAGGGGCAGTCATTTCGGTGGTTGCCCCTGAGATCGAAGCGAGTCTGCTTGAGATTGTTCAAGCGACCGCCGGTCAATATGTTCAGGCACCTTTCAATTCTGAAATTCCTCTACGTTCCTACCGTCTGGTGATTGCAGCGACCAATGATGCTGGAGTCAACCGTCAGGTGTTTGAAGACTGTGAAGCTGAAAATGTGCTGGTCAACAGTGTTGATGATCCACCACATTGCCGTTTCATGGTACCAGCGATTATCGACCGCTCACCACTGATTATTTCAGTCGCGAGTAACGGTACTTCACCGGTATTGTCCCGTCAGATCCGTACTCAGCTTGAAGCTACCATTCCGCATGGTATGGGTAAACTGGCTGAGTTCTCTGGTAAGTGGCGTAGTGCAGTTAAAGCCAAGATCACTAATCCCGATGAACGCCGTATCTTCTGGGAAGATTTATACGCCAGCCCTTTGAAAGAACAGGTATTTAATGACAATCTGGCTGAAGCTGACCGTCTGATTGAACAAGCTTTAAATGAATGGCAAAAGCCAAAAGGTGAGGTTTATCTGGTCGGTGCTGGACCGGGTGATCCAGAGTTATTGACGCTAAAAGCCTTACGTTTGATGCAACAAGCCGATGTGGTGATCTATGACCGTTTGGTCTCTGCACCAATTATGGATCTCTGTCGCCGTGATGCAGAGAAGATCTATGTCGGTAAGGCGCGGTCTAATCATGCAGTGCCACAAGAAGGAATTAATGCCTTACTGGTGAAATATGCCAGCGAAGGCAAGCGCGTTTGTCGTCTAAAAGGCGGTGATCCGTTTATCTTTGGTCGTGGCGGTGAAGAGATTGAAGAGCTGTTTGCTGCTGGCGTGGCCTTTCAGGTCGTGCCTGGCATTACTGCAGCTTCAGGCTGTTCAGCTTATGCTGGTATTCCGCTCACTCATCGTGATTATGCGCAAAGCGTGCGCTTCCTGACAGGTCATTTAAAAGAAGGTTCACCAGAGCTGCCTTGGAATGAACTGGTCTATGAAAACCAGACCTTAGTACTGTATATGGGACTGGTTGGACTGGAAAAAATCTGTGCACAATTGATTGAGCATGGTCAGCGTCCAGATATGCCAGTAGCCCTAGTCTCAAAAGGCACCACACCAGAGCAAAAAGTCGTGGTGGGAACGCTCCAAGATATTGCATCGAAAGTGAATGAGCACCATATTCAGGCACCAACCTTGACCATTATTGGTGAAGTGGTGCGTTTACGTGAAAAATTGAAGTGGTCCTAAACGGCCATTGGACTCCCAAAAGTAGAGAAAAGCTGTGATCCATGTTGTTTTATATGAACCTGAAATTCCTGCCAATACAGGTAATATTATTCGCCTATGCGCAAATACGGGAGCACAGTTACATTTGGTCAAGCCGCTTGGCTTTGAACTGGATGATAAAAAACTAAGACGTGCCGGTCTCGATTATCATGAATATGCCAATATGCAGATTTGGGAAAATATTGAAAACTGTCTGGCCGATATGGCTGCTAAGGGCGTAGGTGTGGATGCGGTTTATCCACTCACCACCAAAGGTTTTGAAACCCCGCATACCTCAGATCTAAATCGTTCTGTAGCCTTGTTGATGGGACCAGAAACTCGTGGCTTGCCAGAGCATGTACGTATGATGTTCCCGAAAGAGCATTGGATTCGTCTGCCAATGGCAGAGAATTCACGTAGCTTGAACTTGTCTAATGCGACTGCTGTGATTGTCTATGAAGCATGGCGTCAGCAGGGTTTTAAACCGCTTTAAGTTTATCGTACCAATTTAAAAAGCTGCCTAAGGGCAGCTTTTTTATTTTATGTAACAGATGTGGGTACATATTAGGTCTTTCAGGTAATCTTGTAGATAAGCTCTTGAGAATGTAGAAAAAAGGAACAAGATGTGAAAAAAGGATGGTTTTTAGCAGGCTGTAGTACGTTGTTGCTGGCCAGCATGATGACACAGGCTCAAGAAGCGCCACAGCAATTAGTATCATTACAAGATACAGTTCAGCCCATTACTCAGGAAGAAATCCGTCAGGGACTGGCAGCGATGCAACAGCGCTTAAATGGCCGCATTGAGCAATGGGGTAAAACCCTCAACCGTGATGATTTCGAGTGGACCTGGCGTGGACGTCAGATGAAACCAGCCAAACGTCAGGAAGTTTGTGATATTTTTCAGGGCGTGGTGAATGAAATGTATCAAATGGCAGTGAAAAACAAGGCTCGACTCAGTCCGGAAGATCAGAAACTATTATCCAATCGTGATCTGTTTATTGAAAAACTGGGCTTTCAGAATAACCGGGTAAATACCCAGATGGGTTTTGATTGTCGTCTGCAATAAGCTCAGTCTATTATCCAAGAAAATAAAAAAAGGCGCATAAAGCGCCTTTTTAGGTATGAACAATATCGATTATTCAAACTCGTTATGTTGTGGAGCAGGGTGCTTAAAGCCCTTGGTTTTATAACCCAGGTACAAAATACCGAACATCGCCCACCATAAACCGTATTTCAGTGCAGTTTCTTCAATTTCCAGCCACATCGCAAAGATGCTGATAAAACCAAGCATCGGGATGACCACAAAGCTGAAAATATCTTTCGCAGTTTTAGTACGGCCATCACGCAGTGCATAACGTGAAATTACTGACAGGTTCACGAATGTAAACGCAGTCAAGGCACCGAAGCTGATCATCGAAATCACGATATCCAGATCCATGAAGCCAGCAGTTAAGGCCACTGCACCTACTATCAGAATGTTGTAATTTGGCGTATAGCTTTTCGGACTGATATGACCAAAGATTTTCTTGTTGATCACGCCATCACGACCCATGACATACATCAGACGAGATACACCTGCGTGAGCAGAGATACCAGACGCCATTACGGTAATGATCGCAAAAGTCAGCACATAAGACTGGAACAGTGAGCCACCGACAAGAAGCAGGATTTCTGGCTGAGTTTCAGCAATATTCTTGAAGTAAGAACCCGGTGTAGACGGAAAGTACAACTGCATGAAGTAAGTGCTGATAATGAAAATTACACCAGCGATTAAAGCAGTCAAGAAAATCGCTTTAGGCAAGGTGTTTTCAGTATCTTTGGTTTCTTCTGCCAGAGAACTTAAAGAGTCAAAACCAGTGAATGAGAAGCACAGTAAGGTCGCACCAGTAATCAGGGCACCGACTGAAGTCAGTTCATTCCAGAACGGTTCAAGACTCCAAAGCTGGTAACGCTGTTCAGCTGTAATCGGACCATCAGCATTGAAACCGGCCTGCAGTTTGGTAAAGACCATCCAGGTAAAGATACCGATCACCAGTAACTGTACCAGTACGATCAAACTGTTAAAGTTTGCCACGAAGCGTGCACCGCGCAGGTTTACTCCAGTCATAAAGGCAGTCAGCACGATTACCCAGACCCAGTGGTTCACATCAGGAAACAGTGCTTCAAGATAGATCACTGCCAGGATGATGTTCACCATTGGTGATAACAGATAATCCAGCCAGGAAGACCAGCCCACCATGAAACCAATATTCGGGTGAATCGATTTTTGGGCATAGGTATAGGCCGAACCCGAAGAAGGGTAGCGGCGAATCATGTGACCATAGCTGATCGATGTAAACAAAATTGCAATTAGGGCAATGATGTAAGAAGTAGGAACATGCAAATGACTTTCTTCAGATACCAAACCAAAAGTATCAAATAAGGTCATTGGTTGAATGTAAGCTAAACCAATAATAATGATGTGCCAGAGCCCTAGCGTTTTTTGCAGTTTAGCTGCCGATTGAGTCCCAGAGAAATTTGTCAACGGCGTTATCCTCTTAATCGTTGATCAAGGATCAGTCATATTTAATAAGGATCGTTTGAGACGAACGATCCCCCCTACAATTTTCTATAAAAGCGCGCCAATCTACTTTAAAATTACGGCTTTTACTAGCTATTTTTTGAATTTAGGCCTGCACGAAATGTGCCATTCGAAGCAAAAAACGGCGATTTCCTGCAAGATAAAAGCCCGATGTCTAAAAAAACATCAGGCTTAAATTTTTCGCTATATTGGCTTATTTTTCAGTAATTACCAAGCCTTTTTTAAGATAGATTTCAAATCTTCCAAACTGGCTTCTTTTGGGTTGTAAATGATGGAACCATCATTTAATGCTTTTTCAGCAACTTCATCCAGCTGTGCTTCAGAAATCTTACCTGTTTCACTTAATGTGCGCGGTAATTTGGTCAAGCTATAGATTCGATCACGCATGGTTAAAATTGTAGCAATGGTCTTGTCTGCACGTAAGTGTGCTGGTGTTTGTGCATAGATGTCTGCACCCGCCAATGGCAGCAGCAGCTCGGCAATCTTGTCGCCATTCACTTCCTTGTTATATTCCAGCACATAAGGCAGGAAGAGGTTCATACATAGGCCATGCGGCAAATGCGCGACTGCACCTAGAGCATGGCCAAGCGAGTGCACCAGACCCACCATTGAATTGGAGAAGGCAATTCCGGCCATGGTAGAGGCCTGAGCCAGCTCCAGACGACCTTGGGCATCAGTTGGGTTGTCGAGTACGTTAAACATGTTGGCACTGACCTTTTTCACGGCAGCTGTGGCATAAGCATCTGAAATTGGATTGGCTGCCATACAGGTGTAGGCTTCTACAGCATGTGTCATCGCATCCATGGCTGTCATGGCAGTCAGATGCGGTGGCAGGGTCTGAGTCATACGTGGATCCAGAATCGCTGCATGCGGCATCAGATAATAAGATGCGAATGGCATTTTCATATTCTTTTCGGTATCCGATACCACAGCAACCATGGTCACTTCAGAACCGGTACCAGAAGTCGTAGGAATTACGAAAAATGGCTTCAGCGGTTTAGGCAGGTTATGCGCACCAGAATATTTGAGTAAGTCGTCACCACCTTCAGAGACCAAAATATTGGTCGCTTTTGAAGTATCAATCACTGAGCCACCACCCACGGCAATAATGGCATCGCAATCATGATCACGATAAAGCTGTGCTGCGCTGCGCACTGTACCTAAACTGGAGTCTGGCGGGACATCATCGAAAATCGCTGCAATTTTGGCATCGGTCGATTCAAAAGCAGCTTCAATCGGTGCCAGCAGGTTATTGGCACGTACACCTTTATCGGTAATGATCAATGGACGTTTGGCACCTAAAGTGGCCAATTCAAAAGGAATGTGTTCTAACGCGGCATGACCAGCAATTACTTTGACTGGGCAGAAAAATTCATAATAAGGTTTTGCCATGTTATACACTCCGTTTCAAATAAGATTGAGCGACTTTTAAGTAGATGCTGCTCGCTTCCATGATTTTATCTTTGAGTCCCAGATTATTCGGGTATTCTTTTACTGCCAGTTGCGCCACCATTTTCGGCAAGATCAGCGCTTCCATTTTGTTCAGGCAACGTACCAGACGGATCGCATAGGAAATATCACCATCGGCAATCATGCGGTCATTGGCAAAGGCCTGAGACGTGCTTTCCTGAAAGGAAAACACCAGAAAGGCATGATGCAGATGCTTAAAGGTAATGGTCAGGTCTGGCTTGATATTGCTTTCTTTGACCAGTTCCAGCTGATGTTGTTCCGTGACCCGGGCAACGAAGGCCGGGCCATGTGGAAAAACATTCATTGAAAGCCTAAAATTGGCGGGAAACTGGGCAACTTCCTGTTTGATTTCTGGGTCTACCTGACTTGCCATGACCAGGCCACGGCCAATGATATCCATCATCAGTTTGACATAGGCAAGCTGCAAAGCGGGTTTTACGGATTTTGTCGCAATCACGTGATGATCCCTATCTTGATATTATTGGTTTAGAGTAATTACTCTAATTTATTTATTGTTAAAATGCAAAGGCTTTATCTTTGCTCGACGTTCACCTGCTTAAAGTAACCGCTGCTGCTTAAAGTTTCAATAATTTCAACACACAAGTCATTAAACTTTGGCGGGTTGCTGACGAGGTCATTAATTCGCACCATTTCCAGGCCTGCATAGCCGCACGGGTTGATGGTATGGAAACCAGTCAGGTCGCAATCAATATTTAAAGATAAGCCATGATAGCTACGGCCTTTACGGATTTTAAAGCCGAGAGAACCAATCTTTCGCTCATTCACATAGACGCCCGGAGCATCGGGCTTGGCATAGGCTTCAATCTCATGCTTTTTAAGTAGTTCAATCATCAGGTTTTCGGCATAAGACACCAATGTACGGACATTCCAGCCCAGACGGTTCAGGTCAAACATAAAGTATGCGACGAGCTGACCAGGACCATGCCAAGTGACTTGACCACCACGGTCGGTTTGAATGACAGGAATATCAGTTGGAATCAGGATATGTTCCGGTTTACCGGCCTGACCTTGGGTCAGTACATCATGGTGCTGCAAAATCCATAACTCATCAGGCGTATTTTCATCACGGTTTTCCGTGAAGCTTTTCATTTCCAGAAAACGGTCTTCGTAGGGAGTCAGGTTATTATATTGACGGATAATCAGGGAGGGTTTTTGAACCGCAGCTGTCACAGTGTGCGTCCTTAGAAAATTAAATCATACTGCAAATAATTATAATGATTTCAGCAATGGATAGGGGAGGGATTCGTAGTAATTGTTGGTGAGCTAGTCACACATATAAAAAACACGCCCGAAAGCGTGTCTTTTAATTTGCCAAGGTTGGAGCAGAATAATCTTAAAGTGCAGTCTTGATCAGTGGGCAAGCTGCAAGATCAGCATATACGGCATGCACCTGTTCCAGTTCAAGGAAACGTAGCTGAGCAGTGATCGAATGATATTTACCAGTACGGGATGGAGTGATGCTTACGCTGTCGCCATCAAAGTCAGGGAAATGTTTGGTAAAAATCTCAACAACTGCATTCAGCAGTTCTTCACCTGCAAGGCCAATGAGTTTGATTGGGTAATCCATTGGAAAAACCCAAAGATCTTCGCGGAGTTCACGAGATGGTGTACGGTCTAACATGTAGTCCCCCTATTCGAAACGCCTGCGTAGCGCAGGCGTTTGGGTGTATTGCAATACAAAATGGAGACGAGAGATGAAATTTCAAGTCTCCAAAATTGTATCAAATCTTAGTCATTTTCCAGGAATGAACGCAGGTGTTCAGAACGGGAAGGGTGACGTAACTTACGCAGTGCTTTCGCTTCAATCTGACGGATACGTTCGCGGGTTACATCGAACTGTTTACCGACTTCTTCCAAAGTATGATCCGTTGGCATGTCGATACCGAAACGCATTTTCAGGACTTTCGCTTCACGTTCAGTCAGGTTTTCCAGCACTTCGCGAGTCGCTTCTTTCAAGCCTTCTGAAGTTGCAGCATCAACAGGAGAGGTGATGTTGCTGTCTTCAATGAAGTCACCCAAATGCGAATCTTCATCATCACCGATCGGTGTTTCCATCGAAATCGGTTCTTTAGCGATTTTCAGTACTTTACGAACCTTCACTTCGTCCATTTCCAGACGTTCGCCTAGTTCTTCCGGAGTCGGTTCACGGCCCATTTCCTGAAGCAATTGACGAGATACACGGTTGATCTTGTTAATCGTTTCAATCATGTGTACTGGAATACGAATGGTACGTGCCTGATCCGCGATTGAACGGGTAATTGCCTGACGAATCCACCAGGTTGCATAAGTCGAGAACTTGTAACCACGACGGTATTCAAATTTGTCTACCGCTTTCATCAGACCGATGTTACCTTCCTGAATCAGATCCAGGAACTGCAGACCACGGTTGGTATATTTCTTCGCGATCGAAATCACCAGACGTAAGTTTGCTTCAACCATCTCTTTCTTGGCACGACGCGCTTTCGCTTCACCGACTGCCATACGTTTGGCAATGTCTTTGATGTCACGAACTTTAAGATCAAGGTCTTTTTCGATATCTGCAATTTTTTGCTGGAAGGCCAATACGTCAGGACGTACTTTTTCCAGATAAGCTTTCTGATCAGCAGTCGCTTTCGCAATTTGCTCATCTAACCAGGCTGGATTCGATTCCTGACCCGGGAAAGTAGTACGGAACTGGGTACGGTCCATACGGCCACGACGGACGGCATAACGCATCACTTCACGTTCTGCACCACGGATCTGGTCATGTGTGCCACGAATCATTTCAGAAATGATATCGAACAGACGCGGCGTGAACTTGAACATCATGAACACAGTAGCAAGCGCTTGAAGTGCTTCTTCTGCTTCTTTGCTGTTACGGCCGTGTTTTTCCAGTACCGCTTTGGTATTTTTCCAGGCATCGGAAAGTTCGGCAAAACGAACTTTGGCAATTTCTGGATCTGGGCCTGAGTCACCTTCAGAATCGTCATCGCTATCAGACTCTTCATCTTCCTCGTCATCATCCAGTTTTACATCTTTGGTTGACTTGGTCGTTGCTTCTTCGTCTTCTTCGATTTCAGCGACTTCTTCCAGGACTTCTGGAATTTCTTCATCTGATTCAGGGTCTAAATAACCTGACAGAATGTCAGCAAGGCGGCGTTCGCCAGCTTCATAATCTTTGTATTCTTGTAGTACAACTTCTACAGCATTCGGCCAGTAAGCAATAGAGTGAAGAACGTCTCGGATACCTTCTTCAATGCGTTTTGCAATGCTAATTTCGCCTTCACGCGTTAAAAGTTCAACGGTACCCATTTCACGCATGTACATACGTACAGGGTCAGTCGTACGACCTGGTTCGTTTTCTACAGATGCAAGTACAGCCGCAGCTTCTTCTTCTGCAACTTCATCAGCAGCTTCTGCAGTATCCTCGAACATTGCATCATCAGATTCAGGCGCACGATCATGGACAGGAATACCCACATCATTCAGCATTTGAATGATGTCTTCAATCTGTTCGCTTTCTGTGATGGAGTCCGGGAGATGATCGTTAACCTCAGCGAAGGTTAAGTAACCTTGTTCTTTGCCTCGGCTAATCAGAGCCGCTACTTGAGAAGTAGGGGAAGTCATATCGCTCATCTTTGCTTACTCTTCGTTGAATCTGTGGCAGTGAAAAACCGTGCATGATAGCACAATTCACCTGAAATAGTTTTGGAATTGATCAGTCAAGCATGATTTTATAAATATGTTTGAATAACAATTGAATATCGATATTGGGTCTAAGTTTATCTTTTCAAGTGTATTTCCCAATCTAATTTTAGAAATGTCCCTCATCCATGGGATAAAAAGCGTTCACTATCTAACCAGCTAATAAATACACAATTATGCTGTAGAAAAACAAGAGCCAACTAGTATAAACATACAAAATATATAAATAAAACTTGACAAGTTTTTAAAGGCAAGATAAATAGCGCCTAGACCCATTTACATTTTTCACTACGAGGTAGTTTTAGTGTCTTCGACAGATTTTGAACTAGATGATAGCTACGGTGATGATGATGTTAATTTCGATGAGGCATCGAGTAAGCTAAGTGCGAAAGAGTCGTTGGAAAAACGTCGTCTGATTGATGATCTGCTCTCGCAACGCCGCCTGGAACGCGAACTCAAAGATTTTGATTATGACTTCGACGATGATGACGACTTTGACGACGAAGATTAACGAATTCAGATTTAGCATAGCCTGAATAAATGCTATGCTAATCCTTTCGGTTTTCTAAGTTTGGATGTTAAATGAGTGCTTTAGATTTAGACCTGTTGAGTGAATATCTGGATGGCGACCAAAATGAGTATGGTCTGGATTTTGCGGCAACTCATGGTTTCTTATGTGCTATCGCAGTAGGCCCGCAATTTGACAAATGGATGGATGAACTTTTTGAAGGCAACCAGAAAAAAGTGCCTGCAGAAATCATCAATCAGGTTAAAGCATGGTTAGAGTCAATCCGTCAAAGCTTGGCCAATGAAGAAGGGATCACTTTCCCGTTTGAAATTGAAGAAGCAGATACCGAATCAAGTCTAGGTGACTGGAGCGTGGGCTTTGTAGATGCCATGTTCCTAAACGAAGAAGCCTGGTTTACAGAAGAATTTGAAGAACAGTTGGTCGATTTAACGCTGCCAATTATGGTATTCAGTGGCATCGATGAAGAAGATCCGCAAATGGAATCTTTCCGTCGCAATGGCCAGTTAATGGATGAGCTTGCAGAAGAGATTCCAGAAAACTTGAATGAATTATATCTGATGTACCACACACCAGAATAAGTCATGCCCCGCCATGAAAAAGCACCGTCAGGTGCTTTTTTTAGCTCAGGTGTTTTGTACAACGTTTGGACTAGTGGATGATTTAATCTAAGGTTTATGATCAGCACCGGTACGCTTGCTCAAGCTGTAACGCGCGTAGCCATTGTAGGCGATATGAAATAGCAAGGCATGTAAAGCAATACTTGCAGCTACCAGAAACGAATTTGGCCCGCGTCCTGTATAGGCCATCCTTCTATAGATTTCCTCCGTCTGCGGATGCAGCCAGATGACTATAAACAAAAAGATAAATCCGAAGGTCATGGCAATAATCGTGGAACCCCAGACCAGTCTGCTTTTCTCTTCCTGGGTGGGTAGTCGGAGTTCTTTTTTTACAAAGTACCGGGCGCTGAGAAAGGCGGAGGCAATCAGGGCAGGAATCAGCAGAATGGCGCCCAGATTGAACACGTAGATGAGTATGCCGACTATTAAGACCAGAGTCAGATAAACGGTGGCAAAATATTTAAGATAGTGCGACATCGTTTTAGCCTCCTTATGCTGAGGTCTCTTCAGGATGGACGATTTTTACGTTGATGTCTACGGTATAAAACCCAGCCCATGATGATCACGACAATCGCAATAATCACATAACTGACCTGACTGAAGATTTTGTGCATCAATTCCTGATTTTCACCAAAATAAAAACCGACACAGGCCAGGAAAGTGGTCCAGATAACAGTACCTAGTCCACTATAGAACATGAATTTCCAGAAAGGCATATGGCTCATGCCAGCCGGGATACTGATGAGGGAACGTACTGCCGGAACCATCCGGCCAAAGAACACAATCCGGTGTCCATACTGCTCGAACCATTCCAGAGATTTTTTCACGTCTTCAGATTTGATAAACAGGAATTTTCCGTATTTGTCTACAAATCTGAAAATACTGTCGTGGTTGAATTTGTAGCCAATCCAATAGAGCAATGCCGCTGCTAACAACGAACCGATACTGCCTGCAATAATGACACCGACCAGCAGCAATTCTCCCTGAGAAGCGGAATAGCCGGCAGAAGGCATAATAATTTCAGAGGGGATCGGGGGAAAGACATTGTCAAGAAACATGAGCAAGGCAATGCCCCAGTAGCCCAGCTGTTCCATGACAGAAATAATCCATTCAGTCAGATTCATAAAATTGGCAAAATAAAAAATACTGCTTGTATCCTAAGCAGTATCTTTAAGAGGGTAAAGTTAAGTTATATAAATGGCCAAGTGCGGATTAACTATGGGTTAAGGTATAAATGTAAACTTTACGTAAGCTGTAAGCCAGGCAAACTGGCAGAGCACTGAGCAGTAAATAGTGTGCTGCTGTAGCCTCAATATGGTAGCCAATAAACAGGGCAAGAATGGCACCAATGATAGTTCCCAAGATCACAATAAACAGATGTGATTCTGCTTCTAGCTCATCTGTCAGTTGGGTAATACGTTCCAGTTTTGTATTTTCTTTAGGTTGGAATCTAACAATATTATCTGGATCCCGAGCAAGTGAATTGGCCATTTTGTTTTCCTTTTCATTTAAAAAATTAATTAATAATGAAAGACTTATGGTAACAAAGTAATGTGATATAAAGACTATCAAGCTTAGCTGTAAAAATATGCTGTTCTTGGTAAGGGATTGGTAAGTTTTTTATTGCAGATGTAATGCTTATGTAAACAAAAAGCCCTCCGAAGAGGGCTTAGATATTTTTAGTTACAAAACTGGAATTAGAGACGTTTACGTTTTGCAGCCAGAATTTGCGATTGACGCATACGGAAACCTTCTTTTTGTTTCTCGGTAGTTTTATCGATGCAGTACACACAAGATACGCCGTGTTCATAACTTGGCAGCGCTGCCTCTTCAGGTGTTAATGGCCAGCCACACGCATGACATTTGGTATTTTGACCTTCTTCCACACCATGTGTAACTGCAGTACGGCCATCAAATACGAAACATTCACCTTCCCAAAGACTTTCTTCAGCTGGAGTTTCTTCTAGGTATTTCAGAATACCGCCTTTCAGGTGATACACCTCTTTAAAGCCTTCCTGAAGCAATAAAGAAGTTGATTTTTCACAACGAATACCACCGGTACAGAACATGGCAATTTTCTTGTCCTTGTGCTGTTCAAGATTCTTTTTCACATATTCAGGGAATTCACGGAAAGTTTCAGTTTTTGGATCGATTGCGCCTTTGAAGGTACCGGCTTTGTATTCGTAATCATTACGGGTATCAACCAGAATCACATCATCACGTGCAATCAGCTCATTCCATTCTTTAGGATCAAGATAATGACCAACCAGATCACGTGGCTTAACCGGCACACCTAAAGTCACAATCTCTTTTTTCAGCTTGATCTTCATTTTACGGAATGGTTTGTCAGAGCTATGCGACTCTTTGTATTCCATTTCGTTGAAGCCTTCATCAAGCAGAAACTGATGTACTTTGTCGATGGCTTCACGGTTACCCGCAACAGTCCCGTTAATGCCTTCACCTGCCACAATTAGAGTACCGCAAAGGTTGATGGTTTTTACCAAGTCTAAAAGACGTTGTTGCAGACCCTCAGGATCTTGAACTTCTTTGAATTGATAAAGTGCGGCAACAACCCAACCAGTCGTCGCTTGCTGTTCTACAGGTGCAAGCTGTTCTACAGTAGCGTTCATGGAATACTCCAACGTAGCATGATAATTTGAAAGGCGCATATTTTAACGTGATTTGAATGAATAAGCGAGTAAAAGGCCGGGTTTTAACGGACTTCAAATCGATAGGGAGAGCGTGTATAGTCATGCCGACCCAGGATTTTGATGCAATGATGCAGATGCTGGAAGTTGCAGCACAGTTGGAGTAAGTTTTGAGTTCGGATCGTCGTATTGCATCTTTGACCCCTTGCGCAGGGCGTTGCTCAACCGTATTTGGTGATGCGGTCTGTCGTGGTTGCCGCCGTTTTAATCATGAAGTGATTCACTGGAATAGTTATAACGCAGATCAACATACTGCGGTCTGGCAGCGGCTGGATGCACAGCTAGATCAGATTTTGGTCCCGATGCTGCCGATGGCGAATCTGGCCAAAGTGGAAACATTTGTCCTGTCTAAACGGGTGCGTCTACGTGAAGATGCGACTAAAGGTCGTAAGCTTTACCATGCCTTAAAACTCTGTGAAAAGAATCGTCATTTTACTGATGAAAGCGGTTTAGGCATTCATTACAAACAGGTGCGCCCGCTTTGGGATGAATTCGAACGTCGGGTACTGGCACTCGCCAAAGCCAGTTATGACCTGGCTTTTTTACGGGCAGATGGGATCAGCCAGCATCTGATTCATATGCAGGAAGAGGACTAAGTCCTCTTTTTTATTTAGTAAAATCATGATAGCTGAGGAAATGGCATGAATATCAGTGAATATATTCTCTATTGTCTGGCCGTCGTTATCATGATTGCCACACCTGGGCCTGTGATGTTGCTGGTCGCTAGTGCTGGACTGAAAGGTGGCTATAAGCATGCTTTGCAGACCATTTTCGGGACGAATTTTGCTTCTCTGGTATTGATCACCTTATCTATTTTTAGCTTAAAAGGCTTATTGGTCATTAATGAAAACTGGCTGAATGGCATCAAGCTGCTTGGCTGTTTATATATTGCCTGGCTGGGAATCCAGATTTTCCGGGAAGTCTGGCAAGGGCAGGGTTCAACCAGTTCACAAGGCTTGCAGCCAGTACAGGGAGGATTTCGAACCGGTTTTCTGGTGGGGATTTCCAATCCTAAGGATATTATTTTCTTTGCTGCATTTTTCCCGCAGTTTATCGGCATTACTCCAAACTTAGATTCCAGCTTAGTGATTCTGACGATCAGCTGGATTGTGCTGGATTTTTTGACTCTGTCATTAGTTTATTTAGGCTTTCAACGCTTTGCTAAATCCAGGCTGTATCCTTATTTGCTTGGTTTGTGCGGTTTGATTTTATTGGTAGTCGCAGTCTATGGAATATTGTCTGTACTCATCTAAAAATATTTATATAAAATAAAAATCCCGGTCTTAAGCCGGGATTTTTTATCTTTAAATCTTATACTTATACATTGTGCTGCTGGCGGTAACGCACCAGTTCATCAATGGTAATCACGGTCAGCTGATGCGTCTGTGCATAAGACAATACCTGAATGCCAGAAGCCATGGTGCCATCGGGGTTAGTCAGTTCACACAGAACACCGGCAGGTTTCAAGCCAGCTAAACGCGCAAGATCAATCGTACCTTCGGTATGGCCGCGACGGGTCAACACACCACCTTCACGTGCACGTAAAGGGAAGACATGCCCTGGACGGTTCAGGTCACTGGCGACAGCACCGTCTTTAATGGCTGCTTTAATCGTGGTGGTACGGTCTTTGGCAGATACACCAGTCGTCACACCTTCCGCAGCTTCAATGGTGACAGTAAATGCAGTTTTAAACTGGCTAGAGTTATCCTGCACCATAGGTGGCAGTTCTAAATGATTGGCCAGTTCATCAGTCAGACATAGGCACACAATACCGGAACCATCACGAATCATGCGTGCCATGGTTTCTACAGTCAAAGTCTCTGCTGCAACGATGAGGTCGGCTTCATTCTCGCGGTCAAAATCATCCATCACCAGAACAGGTCTGCCTTGGCGGATGTCTTCAAGTGCTTGTTGGATGCGCTGTTCAGCGGGAGCTAAAGCGGAAAAGAAAATTTCGGGTTGAATCAAACTTGACATTGAAACGCTCACGTAAAGTAAAAGTACGATTGAACATTTCAGGACATAGTGAAAATAGGCTTATAGCAAAACAGTTTCATGCCAAGCATAAAACAGGGTGTACTGCTTTCGTCTTCTTTCATCCGGACTATACCGTCGGCTCTGGATTTGCACCAGATCTGCAGATCAATCGAAATTGACCGCTCGTGGGCTGATTTAGGAATAGAGATTTACTACCCTGAAATTACCACCGGTGGGGAATCTCACCCCGCCCTGAAGCGATGTAGGGCCATTATAGTCCTGATTTTTAAAAGATGGGATAGTTTGGCCAGTCACGAATTTGCAGAATTTCAGATAAGCAAAACAGATTATCTGAATTACTACAGTCCTTTAGCAAAAAACTGGAAACATGTTATGTTGCTATTAACAATAGAAATTGATCAATCATTCTGACAATGAAGAAAACCGAGCTGATCCATAATAATCCATTTTCTCCCTTGCTGGTTTGTGATGCAAAGGTTTTGCGTTATCTCAATATTTTGGGCGTTGCGCTGATTGCAGTCAGTTTGCTGTATTTAATGGCTGCGAACTGGTGGATGCTACCGAATCAGGTACAGTTAGCAATTCCAATGCTGGTTTTACTCTGTAGTGCAATAGCCAGCATTTACTTTAATCAGCGGGAATGGATCAGACAGAGTCTGGATACTGTATCTGGCCTGATGCTGGGCTTAAGTCTGGTGGTGATTGGGCAGATCTATCAGACTGGTGCGGATAGTTATCAGTTATTTCTGCTCTGGGCCGTATTGCTGTTGCCGTGGCTATATCGACCAAATATCGGGGTTTTTGCCATGCTTTGTGTGGTCAGTCAGCTGGCATTGTATTTTTACTTTAAGCAAAGTTTCTGGATGATACGGGCAGAAGGATTATATCTACTGACTTTGAATCTACTGACGGCCATCAGCTTTGCCTTTGCCATACGTTATTATTCGTTACTGCGATATCTGTTTATTGCATTCATTATCATGATTTCGATCAGCAGTATGATGCAGTTTAACCATCATTTTCAGCTGATCTATCTGGCTTCTTCAGTTGTTCTACCAGCAGGGGCTGCATTTTATTTTTATCGTAAGCATCAGGCACTAGAAACCATTTTACTGATTGCAGGCTTGGCTGCCAGTTTGAGCCTATGGCTGTTTGAACTGGTGGACGATCAGCTTACCAATTCAGCAGCGGGCTTATTTATCTTGGCAATGCTGATCTTTGGCTGGTTTGCGCTGATCAGTTTTGCCCTAAAGAAAATTTTTCCACAAACCAAATTCTCCGTCATTCCTTTGGCACTTGGTGCATGGATAGCTGGAATTATTCTGGCAGTCTTGTTGCTGACCTATTGGAAAGCGGTTTCAATTGTTTTAGGTCTCATTTTTATTGGCATCGCTTGGAAATTATTAAGTCAAAAGAATTCCATATTTCTACGTCAGTTTGCCTATTGTCTTTGGGTTTGCGGGCAAGCTGCGGTATTAATTCATACGGAACTGCTCACCGATAGTCTGTTTATAGTGTGGCTGTTGCAATTAATGATGCTGGCTCTGACTGTGATCAAACGGATGCACTGGTTCATTCTAACCTTACAGCTCTTGATAGCTCATGCTTTAGCAATTGTGGTTTTGGCATTAGAGAATTCCTTTAAGCATGATGATATTGTAATCACGCTTGCCCTAAGCTTGAACTATGTCATTTTTATCGGGCTAATTCTAACCGCTAGATATTGGCAGTCCTCAATTTATCAGAAAAGTATTCTGCTCTGGATCATTGCTATGCTGACAGGTTCAGCCGTGGTTCAATCTGTGACTGGATTAGAGCACTGGCAGGGCATCGGGCAGATCAGCCTTGACCACGTTCTGCTGTTTTATGTTCTTCCGAGCTTATTGTTGCTTGGTTTTATCTGGCAAAACTGGCAGCAATTTTCTGAAAAATTGCTCTGGCTGATTCCTATATTTGGCATCTTACTCATTCTGTTGGGCTATTTTAAGATTTTTATCATTATGCTGCTTATGGCATGGGCCATTGTTTATAAGCAGTCCTTGATTCAGGCCTTAACCATCTTGCTGTTAATCTTCTGGTTATGGATGCTGTATTACAATCTGGGCTTAAGTTTTCTATTAAAAAGCATCAGTATCTTTGCTTCTGGGATACTGGTCTTGTTGTTGGCATATATGTTGAAGCAGTCATCAAAACTGCAACATGAGCAAGGAGAGGCAAGATGAAAAAGTTTCTTCCTTTGCATCTAGCTATTTTCAGTATTGCCTTATTTTGTGGATTGATTGCGCAACATGAATGGCATCTTCGAGATAGCCAAAGTATTTATGTGGAGCTGGCACCAGTAGATCCGCGATCAATTCTGCAAGGAGATTACATGGCGCTGAATTATGATCTGCATTTTAGTGCACTAGCAGCGGAGAATAGATCAGAACAATCAGAACCTAAAATCAGTATTCAAGATTTTGAAAACCAGTCCCGTGTACTAAGCTATGTACAGCTTGATGAGCAAAGAAGAGTTGTCAAAACCAGTTTTAATCGAAGTGCGCTGGATCAGCCACGCTCAGCGCGACTAATCCTGAAAAATCCACGGAATACCTTTGAAGGCTTATATCCGGCTGCCAACAGTTTTATGTTCGCTGAGGGACTTGAGCCTTGTTATCGTAATGCTAAATTCGCCGAATTAAAGCTAAAAGAAAATGGAGAAACTTTGTTGGCTGACCTGGTAGATCAAAATCTTAAGTCCTTAAACTGTGAGAACCGAAAAAGCTGGTGGCAGGGGCGTTAGTTTTATTTTAATCAGCCCATAAAAAAGCCCGCGAGAAGCGAGCTTTTGAGAATCTTGTTGAACCAGCTTAGGCAACCTGTACCGGAATGCAATTTGCAGTGTGATTCACAGTGTTATCCGGGTTGGCATAAACCAGACGTGGTTTATGAGCATTGGCTTCGGCTTCAGTGAAATCACCAAATGTTGCGATAATCACGATATCACCAACATCAGCCTGGTGCGCAGCACCACCATTCACAGAAATAATCCCTGAATTATCTTCACCACGAATGGCATAAGTAGTAAAACGCTTACCATTGGTCACGTTCCAAACATGAATTTCTTCGTATTCACGAATGCCAGCTAGATCCATCAAAACGCCATCAATTGCACATGAACCTTCATAGTGTAATTCTGCATGTGTAACAAAAGCGCGATGAATTTTGCATTTTAATAAACGAGATAGCATGGCTAGCGTCCCCTTAGTTGACCTAAGACTTTGATCTTATGGTTGAATCAATTTCTACGACACTGGATAAGTGGGTAGGCTTGCGCATTTTGCGCCTAAATGGCCAGCAAGGCAAGCGGAATTGTCCAGCAATTTATGAATGTTTAGTTCGGTTTATAAGCATTGATTTGATTCATTGCCTGTTGTACTTCACCGTTCACCAGCATTTTGGCGCGAGCAAGTGCATGGGCAATTGCATCGTCCATTAACTCTTGTTCACTGCTTGGTGCTTTACTCAGGACATGACCAGAAACACGGTCTTTAGAACCTGGGTGACCAATACCAATGCGTAGACGATGAAAGTTCGGACCGATATGCGGCACGATATCGCGTAAACCGTTATGTCCACCATGACCACCGCCAGTTTTCAGGCGAATAATGCCTGGATTCATATCCAGTTCATCATGGGCAATCAGGATTGATTCGGGTGCGATATTGTAGAATTTGGCGAAAGGAACAACACTTTTACCGGAAAGGTTCATGAATGTTGTAGGTAGAAGGAGACGGACGTCTTGACCTTCGATATTGCCACGACCGCTGAATCCATTGAATTTAGGGTCTTTTTTAAGGTTAATGCCATATTGATCTGCAAGGCGTTCTACAAACCAGAAGCCTGCATTATGGCGGGTTTGAGCATACTCAGAACCTGGGTTGCCCAAACCAACAATCAGTGAAATATTTGACACTAATCTACACCATTAACACTTATGCGCGTTTGAAGTCAGCGTGCATTGGAGTGTTTTTAGCTGGGTGACGTTGTAACGCTTGGATTTTAACGCTTTCAACTTTACCGTTTACATCAATTTCGATCACTTCTTCGAAGAATGAGTTGCTTTCTAAGAATTTAACAAGCTGACGAAGTTCAAGAGAAACAGCTACAGGAGCAGCTTCGCCACCATAGATGATCGCTGGAACTTTAGCAGCATGACGAAGGCGGCGGCTCGAACCTTTCCCTTGTTGTGCTACTTCACGTGCTTCTGCGTTTAATACGAAGTTTGCCATGATAGACATCCTATTTAAGTTTTAAATGAACCGGACCTGCGACCGATCCGGTGATAGAAAGCCCCGCCAAATGGCAGGGCTTTGGAAATTCAGCGCACTATTATAGATAAGAATCGAACATTGCGCTAATAGATTCTTCGTTGTTGATACGACGAATTGTTTCAGCAACCATGCTTGCAACTGAAACCTGGCGAATCTTGCCAAGAGCTAAAGCTTCTTCTGAAAGAGGGATGGTGTCAGTCACAACCAGCTCATCGATCACAGAATTTTTCAGATTTTCAAGTGCTTTACCAGACAATACTGGGTGAGTCGCGTAAGCAACCACTTTACGGGCACCGAAAGTTTTTAACGCATCAGCAGCTTTACAAAGCGTACCAGCAGTATCCACCATGTCATCAACGATCACACAGTCACGATCTTTCACATCACCAATCAAATGCATCACTTGTGATTCATTCGCTTTTTGACGACGTTTATCGATGATCGCCAGGTCGATATCACCCATCTGTTTCGCAACAGCACGAGCACGAACTACACCACCTACGTCAGGAGAAACAACCATCAGGTTATGATGCTGTTGTTGGCGTAAGTCAGCAAGTAGGGCTGGCGTACCGTAGATGTTGTCTACAGGAATATCGAAGAAACCTTGGATCTGGTCAGCGTGAAGATCAATCATCACCACACGGTCAATACCTACAGTGGTCAGCATATCTGCAACAACTTTTGCAGTAATCGGCACACGGCTTGAACGGGGACGACGGTCTTGACGGGCATAACCGAAGTAAGGAATCACGGCAGTAATACGACCAGCACTTGCACGGCGTAACGCGTCAGCCATGACCAGGATTTCCATCAGGTTATCGTTGGTCGGTGCACAAGTAGGTTGTACGATGAATACGTCTTTACCACGAACATTTTCAGTGATCTCAACAGCGATTTCGCCATCAGAGAACTGGCCTACAGAGGCAGCGCCTAGAGGAATATGTAAGTGACTTACGACTTTTTGAGCGAATTGTGGATGCGCGGTTCCACTAAAAACGACAAGATTGGGCATGAAGCACCCTTGGCGGTTGGTATGTATGGAAGTAGATGGCAGGGGTAGCTGGATTCGAACCAACGGATGCCGAGATCAAAACCCGGTGCCTTACCACTTGGCGATACCCCTAATGCGGCAGAACTTTAATATTTTTGCGGTATTGTGTCAAGGTAAATTAACAGTCTTACAGCAAATGATGTTCTGTCTTTTTTCGAGAAAATGGCAGGGGCGGCTGGATTCGAACCAACGGATGCCGAGATCAAAACCCGGTGCCTTACCACTTGGCGACGCCCCTAGATTTGATGAACTGTAAGATGGCAGGGGTAGCTGGATTCGAACCAACGGATGCCGGGATCAAAACCCGGTGCCTTACCACTTGGCGATACCCCTAATACAGTACATCTACAGGTGAATAATGGCAGGGGTAGCTGGATTCGAACCAACGGATGCCGAGATCAAAACCCGGTGCCTTACCACTTGGCGATACCCCTATTGAACCTTGAAATGACGTAATGGTGATTCTTGCAGACTGTTCACCAGGTAAGATTTACATGGTGCATTCTCAAGAATGTCGATCACATTCATATCATCAGTTACCTCGATAAAAACACAAGCACCTGTACCTGTAAGCTTTGCAACACCGAACTGGTCGAGATATTGCATTGCCTCATCGACTTCTGGATATAAGCTTCTTGCCACTGGCTCAAAGTTATTTCCGAAATCAGATGGCTTTATCTGATAGGCGCAAAATTTAGAGCTCTTCGTGTCTCTTGTCAACGTTTTTTGTGAAAAAAGCTGTTGAGTGCTGATAAAACAGTCAGGTTTTAACACAATGAACTGTTTTTGATCTAAGTCTATGAATGTTAAGTGTTCACCAATGCCTTCAGCCCAAGCATTGCGACCATGAACAAAAATGGGTACATCTGCGCCCAGCTTAACGCCGAGCTCTGCCAATTGCTCGGAATTTAAGCCACAATGCCATAATTGATTCAGCACAATCAGGGTCGTTGCTGCATTGGATGAGCCGCCGCCAAGACCTGCACCCATAGGAATATTTTTCTCTAGTCGAATGATCAGGCCAGAAGGCGTTTTGGCATAAGGCTGCAAAATCTGCGCTGCACGATAGATGAGATTCTGTTCCAGATCGACCGAGGATAGACCTTCAATCTGAATCTGCTGATCATCTGTTTGCTCAAACTCTAGCCAGTCACACAAATCTATCAACTGAAAGATACTTTGCAGCTCGTGATAACCATCCGGACGGCGACCGGTGATATGGAGAAACAAATTCAGTTTTGCAGGTGCGGGAACACGAATCATCATAAGCTTGCGTCAGACCAGTTAACGGTTTTGAATCACCATTGTAATACGGTTTTCACCCCCATTCTCAAATGACTGCTTTAAAATCAAGCGGTTTGGAACAGTTGCCTGCTGGTTATAACTCAGATCTACCGTCCAGCCTTGTTCAATAATCTGGCTGATACGCTGTGAGCTGTCTTTCTGGATCTGGGCAGATTGAGTCGCGGGACGTGCCTGTACCCAATCAACTAAATGACTAATCGGGGCTTGCCAGCCGGTTGCACGTTGCAATAGTTCTTCTGCCGTTGCTGCCTTGATCAGGCCGGTTTTGGCACTATTCAACGTCACCTGACCAGGAGTACCTGAAATCTGGGTTTTTCCGGCACCTAAGATACCAGTTAGTTCAATATCAAATTCTTCTTGCTGCTGAACCCAGGTAAAAAAGGCACTGCCGCTTTGCTGAGGTGTACGTACCCCGATTTTACCTTGCAGCTGGAACTGGTTTTCAGCCTGTACCGATGGCGTGACAGGCGCTTTTTGCTGCACCATCTGCTGACAACCACTCATGAATAGGGCAGTAGAAGCAAGGAAACAGCAGCCTAAAGTACTTATGTTGCGCATAAAAGAATGGACTCGTTCAGGATTGTGGTGCTAACAATAGCGAATTAAGTTGGTTTAATTCTGGGTCATTTGGATGGTTTTGTTGTAATTGTTGTAACACTTGATGGAATTGTTGTAGATCGCCCTTCATATAAAGCGAACGTGCATAACGGACGCCAATTTTCGCACTTGGATTCAGTTCATAGGCTTTAAGCAGCACTTGGGCAGCCGTAGCAAAGTCATTTTGCAAATAACAGATATAGCCATAGGTATCCAGAATAGAAGCCTGTTCTGGTGCGTATTCCAGTGCCTGTTCAGCATAGCGCCGTGCTTCATCCAGACGGCGATTTTGACGGGCCAGCGTATAGGCATAAGCATTCAGATAGGTTGGACTATTCGGTTCGATTTTAAGCAGGGTTTTTAACAACTGATCCAGTTGATCACGATCTTCATGCGGATCTAACAACAAGACTTGAGCATAGACCAGTTCCGGATCATCCGGCAGGTTTTTGCTGGCTTCTTCCAGAATTCGGATCGCTGCGTTCTTATTATTCATGCGTTTCAGAATATCCGCTTGAGCCAGATACAGGAAACTGGCATGTTGCGGATAATTGACCCGTTCCTGAGTCAGAAAGCGCAGCGCATCATGCAATTTATCCTGCTCGGCAAAGATAGCAATGATATTGCGTCGTGAGACCGTATACAGGCTGCCATCCACCAGGCGGTAATACGCCTTGGCGGTTTCATAATGCTGTTTGCGTTCTGCATTGACCGCCAGATAGTAATAGGCTTCATTCTGGTACTGAGCCGAATAACGGAGCTCAACCAGATATTTTTCCGCCCGTTCATATTGCTGCAGGTCAATACTGGTTAAGCCGGCAATAAACAGTGCTTCTTCGTGTTGTGGTGATTTTTTCAGGATCGCTTCTAGTTTTTGTAAGGCCTTTTCAGCTTCATTTAGCTTGATCAGGTATTTAACCTCAGCCAGACGTATATCCATGTTGTTGCGATGTTTGCGACTGGCTTTCTCGTACCATTTCAGCGTTTCCGCATCGTCACCTAATGCCGCCAACAGATTGGCTTTCATCAGGATATAGCCAGTCGACTTTGGACGTTTTTTTAAGGCGCGATTAATAGTGTTGAGAGCCTGCTCTAACTGACCTTTTTGTGCCTCCAAACCGGCGACCAGAACCAGAATCGAAGGATTGTCTTTGGCTTTGCTGGTACTTAGGGCTTGAATTAAATATTCACGGTCATCCGGTTCATCCGGGGCAATCCCGGCCAGAATTTCTTCCAGATCAGCGTTATCATCAATTTTCAGGATCTTTTCTAGCATTTCTGCCGCTAGTTCGTACTCATGCGCTTTTAAGGCAATATGTGCCAGATAAAATAATGCTGGGACATCTTGCGGTTCTTGGACGACCCAATGGGTAGAAATATCCAGCGCTGCATTCAGGTCTTCATGTTCGAGGGCGATATTGAGTGCGCGCTGTTTAACCGCAGTGGAATTGCTTTTAATGGCCAGCACAGTATAGTTGTGTAAAGCGTTTGGAATATCGCGATAGGCGAGTGCGAACTCGGCTATCATACTTTGTTTTATCGCATCATAATTTTGATTTGCATGGTAAACTGCTTCTGCTGCATAAAGATGAGCAGTTGAAGCCATGCTAACCACCAGCAAGAATGTGGTAGAATATTGCTTAATGGTAGGGCCGTTTATACGGCTAGTTGTTAGACGCAATTTTTCTTTATCCAAGTAATGCTTTTTATGACACCGATGTTGCACAATAGCATAAATTTAGTGAAATGATGACCTGATATGTCTTTCTTTGCATTGGGTGTCAACCATCAAACTGCCTCTGTAGAGCTGCGCGAAAAGATTGCTTTTAACCCTGAAAAGTTAAGCATTTTACTTGCCGAGCAAAGCCAGCACCCTGTACTGAATGATATGGTGGTGGTGTCTACATGTAACCGGACCGAAGTTTACGCGATGTCGGACAATGTCGACATGGTGCTGAACTGGCTCGCCCAGACCAATGGTATTGATCCCAAGCAATTACAGAATCATGTTTATCGTTATGAGAATGCGCAAGCCGTCACTCATCTGATGCGTGTCGCCAGTGGTCTCGACTCCCTGATGCTTGGTGAACCGCAGATTCTGGGACAGGTCAAAACCGCACTCTCTCTTGCCAAAGAATCTAAAACCGTTTCGCAAAACCTGAATCGTATCTTTGAATATGCCTTTTATGCGGCCAAGCGTGTGCGCTCGGAAACAGCAGTCGGCAGTCATGCAGTATCGATGGGCTATGCAGTTGCACAATTAGCATTGCAAGTATTTAGCCGGCCTGAGCAGTTAACTGTAATGGTCGTGGCAGCCGGGGAAATGAACAGTCTGGTGGCCAAACATCTGGCAGAAATGGGCGTCAGAAAAATCATTATCTGTAACCGAACTCGTGCTCGTGCAGAGAATCTGGCGCAGGAAATTGCCCACCGTGCAGAAGTCGAGATTATTGATTTTGATCAGTTGGCAGCAAACTTGCATCGTGCAGATGTGATTTCCAGTTGTACCGGTAGTTTGCATCAAGTCATTCACTATCCGGATGTCAAAGCTGCCTTAAAGAAGCGCCGTTACCAGCAAATGCTGTTGGTTGATCTGGCTGTACCGCGTGATATTGATCCAAAAGTTGAAAAGCTGGATGGAGTTTATCTCTATGGCGTGGACGATCTGCAAAGCGTGATTGATGAAAACCTGGCGCAGCGTCGTCAGGCAGCGGTCGAAGCGGAAGTGATGGTCAATCAACTGGCGACCGAGTTGATCACCCAGCAGAAGGTGAGTGAGGCGGGTAGTACGATTCATGCTTACCGGGATTATGGGGAAAGCTTACGTCAGGAAGAACTGGCAACTGCTATGCAACGTATTGCCAAAGGTGAAAGTGCTGAAACAGTATTGGCCGAATTTTCGCATCGTTTGACCCAAAAACTTCTGCATCCGACCTCAATCATGCTGCGTGAAGCTGCCAAAGCTGAAGATCCAAGCTATTTTGAAATGCTACAGAACAGTTTGCAGGACGTGGTTCAGCATCGCCGTAAGGTTAAACATTAAGATGATGTCGGGATAACTTTCCGATATTTAAAAGGCGTTTAAAATAAACGCCTTTTTTATTTTCATGATTTTTAATCTTCGAGTAAGGTCATGGAACGTTTTTTATCAATTTCATAAATCCGCATCTTGAGATTTTTCATCTCCGCGATGCTACTAAACTTTTTCGATTTTAATTTGTGTTGTAGACACTGATATTGCAGCTTGATCGAGAAGTCTGCCGCCAGTTTGTCTGCCTGCTCAGGAGAAGAGGTGTAATCACTGACATTGGCATGTTGCAGGATATGCTGTAACTCATGATGATGTGCAGCACAGGCACCGAGTACATAATAGGTCGACAATTCCGGATCATCCGGCAATTCATCAAAAATCACATTAAATATATTCAGGATCTTGAACAACAGCTGATCTTCACTGACCAGTGCACGTAGCGGTTCAAAATGAATATACAGATACGGATGATTTAGCAAAATCGCAATGACATATTCTTCGGCATAAATTTTGGTGCTAAAGCTTAGAGATGCGTCATTATTGACTTTGGGTTGCCATTTGCGGCTAAAACCGAGTTTTTCCCGGAAGAACTGTTGCAGCAAATAACGAAATGAGCCAGCTTTTGGCAACAATTCGGTTAATTGACGCAGCTCGCCCATCACCTGACTTTTACCTTCAGGCGTTGCAATGTCGTGATTCTGGGTGAGATGAGCAAAGACAAAGTCAGAGAGCAACGGTGCCTGATCCAGCAGACGGCGGAAATTTTCAATGCCTTCACGACGAATCAGGGAGTCTGGGTCATGGTCATTCGGCAGGACAAAGAATTTTAGCTCACGCCCATCGTTTAGTAAGGGTAGAGCAATTTCCAGAGTACGGCGTGCCGCTTTTTGTCCAGCCGCATCACCATCAAAGGCAATGGTAATTCGATTATTCTGCTTGAACAGAATATTTAGGTGATCAGTATTACTGGCCGTTCCCAAAGTAGCTACTGCACCATGAATGCCATATTGCTGCAAGGCAATGACATCCATATAGCCTTCCACCATCAGCCAGTCTTGAGCTTTCTGCTTGCGACCTTCATACAGCCCATACAATAACTGGTTTTTATGGAAAACTTCTGAATCGGGCGAGTTGATGTATTTCGGTTTGATTTCGTCATTCAGTGCACGACCACCAAAGCCGACCACACGGCCTTTACTATCCCGAATCGGGAAGATGACACGATCACGGAGCAGGTCAAAATCCCGACCACTATCGCTAGTACGAATCAGACCTAAAAGTTTGAGACCTTCAATATCCTGCGGGAAGGCTTTTTCCAGATGTTGCCAGTCTTCCGGTGCATAACCGAGTCGCCAGTAGGCAATCGTTTCTGCGGTCAGACCACGCTGTTTAAAATATTGCTGGGCACTTGGACTGTTGGGTAGCTGACGCTCATAAAACTGCGCGATATTTTCCAGCAGGTCGTATAAGTTGCCATCTGCTTGTGCTTCTGCTGCAGGCATTTGCTCAAAAGCGGCAAAAGGATCATCTGTATAAAATTCAGCTTCAGGTGCCTGAATTTCAGCAAATGGATCAAAATAAGCGTTTTGTTCAGGCGCTGGATTTATAGATGTATCCGCAGTTTTTGCTGGTGGTACAGTGACCGGTTTCGGTTTGGCTTCGCGTTTGTATTTTAAGCGGTTGGAATCTTTATTATCTTTAGGCAGTTCAATTCCGGTCTGGCTGGACAGGTCTTTCATCACTTCAATGAAATTGCGGCTGCCAATATCCATTAAAAAGCGGATGGCATTACCATTGGCCTGACAGCCAAAGCAGTGGAAATACTGCTTGTCACGGTAGACGTGAAAAGAAGGCGATTTTTCCTGATGGAAAGGGCAACAGCCCGAATAAGTACGGCCAGTTTTTTTTAGTTTCACGTATTGACCAATCACATCGACAATATCGGTGCGATCGAGAATCTGATCAATCGTATGCTGAGGAATGGCCATGGTTTGCTAAGCTTCTCGTGCTGCGTTATTTAGGTGTTAAATCATTGAAAATTAAGAGTAGGATGATTCATCCAACGCTATAAATGAATTAATTGGTATAACCTGTTTGCACAATTTGTTCAAGCATGGCTCAGAAAATGCAAAAGGGCAAGTATGATAACTTGCCCTTTGTAAAAATGCACCTGTAACAGTCGGCTTATTCAGCAGTCGGTTCAGGCAGCTCAGTTTCAGTGGTTTTAGGACGATCGAGTAAACCAAAAGTCATGCGATTGGTCAGACTGCGTTTTTCTGCTTGGTCTTCAGATGATTGGCTAGACGTATCGGTCACGGTTTTGGCTTCTTTACCGAAAATACCCAAAGTCGCACGATTGAAGAAGCTGCCTTCACTACGTGCTGCACGCAGGTTCACGGTACCGTCGGCATTCACTAGACCTGGATAGTTTAGTTTCAGTACTTCGATATATTGCTGTGCTGTGGCTTTGTCACCTAGCTTGTCATAGCCGTAAGCAACGGTTGCCAGCGCTTCTGGAATCTGTGGCGTTTGTGGATAGTGTTCAATTACCCATAAACCACGTTCAACAGCAGCCAAATATGCTTTACGCTTGATATTGAAACGGGCCGCATTCATTTCGCTTTCTGCCAGTTCCTGACCGATAAACTTCATACGTTGTGCAGCGTCTACTGCATAGGGGCTTGATGGATAGCGACGAATGAAATCGACAAAATTCTGGTAAGCTACTTTCAGGTAGCTCACATCACGGTGTGACTGTTTTAGTGAGGTATAACGCAGCAGGCCATTATAGTTCTGCTCCATATTCGCTACGCCACGGACATAGTAAGCATAGTCGACATTTGGATGTTGCGGATTCAGACGGATAAAGCGTTCTGCCAGTGCCACTGCACCTTCATAATCTTTTTGCTGGAATTTGACATACAGCAGTTCCAGTTGCGCCTGCGGTGCATACTGGCTGGTTGGATAATAGGTTTCCAGTGCTTCGAGCTGTTTTGCTGCATCAGTATATTGTTTGCGATCTAGCGCGTTCTGTGCTTTTTGGATATAAACCTGTTCGCTAGATTCTGGACCTTTGTCCACGACTTCTTTTTTTGGATTACTGCTACAGCCTACCATTGCCGATGCAATGCCTAACGTCACAGCAAGCATTGTCATTTTATAATGTGGTAGCGACATAAAAATTCCTCTGTTAATACGGGCAATGAGCTACAATTGCACTATTAAACCACTTTTGTCTGAATGAGCAAATGAGTCAAGCACAATCTTCCAATTCTAATATCCCTGATACTGATTTCAATTTACTTGAAGATTCTGAGGATGCAGATAACCATACTTCAGACGCAACTGCAACACGTTTATCGTTGCAATTTCAATTGGATGAAAGTTATATCGGGCAACGTATCGACCAGATTGCGGCCATGGTCTGGAGCGATTTTTCTAGAGAAAAGCTCAAACAATGGATCAAAGACGGCAATTTATTAGTGAATGGTCAACCAGTTAAGCCGAAATTTAAAAGTGACGGTTTTGAAACACTGACTTTAAACGTTGAACTGGAGGCACAAACTCGTAGCCTACCTGAAGATATTCCACTGGATATCGTCTATGAAGATGATGACATTATTGTCATTAACAAACCAGTGGGCATGGTGGTGCATCCGGGTGCAGGCAATATGACCGGTACGCTGGTTAATGCCTTGCTGCATCATTATCCGAAATCTTCTGAACTGGCGCGTGCAGGTTTAGTACACCGGATTGATAAAGACACCAGTGGTCTATTGGTTGTTGCTAAAAATCTGGAAGCGCAGTTTGCGCTTAGCAAGCAGCTTGAGAAAAAGACCGTCTACCGTGTGTATGACCTGATCGTATATGGCAACATCATTGCCGGCGGTACCATTGATGAACCGATTAAACGTCATCCAGTGGATCGTGTGAAAATGGCAGTCCTGCCAGGCGGTAAGGAAGCGGTGACGCACTACAATGTGAAAGAACGCTTCCAGCATTTCACCCGTATTCAGGCACGTCTGGAAACCGGTCGTACGCACCAGATTCGTGTGCACTTTAGCTACCTGGGCTATGGTCTGGTGGGTGATCAGGTCTATATGCCACGTGTGCGTATGCCAGCCGGTGCTTCGCAATTGCTGGATGACACCTTGCGTGGTTTTAAACGTCAGGCACTGCATGCAGCGACTCTAGGCCTGAAACATCCACGTACCAAAGAAGAAATGACCTTTAATGCGCCGTGGCCAGAAGACTTCGCCAATCTGGTTGAAGTGCTGCGTAGCGAAAACAAGGCCTATTAATTTTTCATTCTATTAGCAGTCATTAAAAAAAGGGAAGCGACATGCAATTTGTACAAGGTTTGCCTCAAGGTGTTTATGTAGGTCAGACCCGTGTTTATCATGAACAGGTACAGCCATCAGCCCAGCCAGAGCTAGCGGGCTTTAACCTGGCTTTGCATGTCAATGATGATGCTGCGCGTGTACAGAAGCATCGCATTCAGCTGTTGAAAGATTTCCAGCCTTTTGGCGTGGACAAAATTACCTGGATGACACAGACGCATAGCACCATTTGTCATACTATCAATGAGCAGATGCCTTTTAAGGCATTGGTCGGTGATGGTCTGGTGACACAGCGCAAAGCTCATGCCTTAATGATGATGACGGCAGACTGCTTGCCGGTAGTGCTGGGTAATGCTGAAGGTACTGAAGTGGCCAATCTGCATGCTGGCTGGCGTGGGCTGGCAGGCGGTATCGTTGAAAATACCATTGCCGCGATGCAGACCCAGCCAACCTGGGCGTGGCTTGGTGCAGCGATCAGCCAGCCTTGTTTTGAAATTGGCTCAGAAGTAAAAGAAGCTTTCTGTTCCAAATATCCTGAACTGGACAGTGCATTTCAGGCAGGGGAACAGGCCGGAAAATACTATGCGGATCTGTATGCGATTGCGCGTTACATCTTACAGCAGCAGGGTGTTGAGACTGTTTTAGGTGGCGATCAGTGTTCATATCGTCAGGCGGATGAATATTTTTCCTATCGCCGTGAAGCCAAAACCGGACGCATGGCAACATTCGTGTTTATGGCATGAAAATGTTAAACTTGATTGAAATTCTTGGTTTTTGATTGTTATGTCCCTATCTTCCCAATCTGTTGCGATTGTTTATCACAGTCCTTATGGACACACGGCTAAAGTGGCAAACTTCATTGCCGAAGGCGCACAAAAAACTGGTGTCCAGGTGCATATGATGAATGTGGAACAGGTGGATTGGGAGGTGTTGGACGCTGCCGATGCAATTGTATTTGGCTGTCCGACCTATATGGGTAGTCTGACTTCTGCCATGAAGTTATTTATGGAGCAGTCGTCCAAGCGCTGGCTGGCACGTAGCTGGCAAGGCAAGCTGGCAGCAGCCTTTACCAATGGTGGTGGCTTAAGTGGGGACAAGCTGGCTGTCTTGCAGCAGATTAATCTGTTTGCGATGCAACATGGCATGTTGTGGTCAGGTCTACCGTTAATGCCGACAGGTCGTGCCACTACCGATCTGAATCGTATGTCGAGCTTTCTGGGTCTCATGACCCAATCTGACAATGCACCTGTTGAAGTGACACCACCGGAAGGGGATTTGCAAACCGCGATCTGGTTTGGTGAATATATTGCCTTGACACTGGCCCGTTTGAATCTGAAAGCCTAATTCGATCCATAAAAAAACCTCCATTAGTTGGAGGTTTTTTATTGCTGGTATTATTTATGGAAAATACGCGCTTTATCACGTTGCCAATCACGGTCTTTTTCAGATGCACGTTTGTCGTGTAACTGTTTACCTTTTACTAACGCAATTTCCAGCTTGGCATGCGGGCCTTTCCAGTAACAGGCCAATGGTACACAGGAATAACCTTTCTGGTTGATCGCGCCCATGAGTTTTTCAATTTCACGGCGTTTCAGCAGCAGTTTACGGGTACGCGTCGCTTCAGGGACAACATGGGTAGATGCACTCAGTAAAGGCTGAATCTGTGCGCCGAACAGGAAGGCTTCACCATTTTTAAAGGTGATATAGCTCTCCACAATACTCATACGACCGGCACGCAGGGATTTTACTTCCCAGCCTTGCAAGGAAAGTCCAGCTTCAAATTTTTCTTCAATAAAATAATCGTGACGGGCACGTTTGTTCAGAGCAATCGTTCCGCCGTTATTTTTTTTAACTACAGTTGCTTTCGCCATAATCAGACACTTCCAAAGTTGTAGCTATTGTACCGTAACTTTTATTGAGTTGAAGTGTTTAAATTGATGGAGTTTCTTCACTAAAAAATGAAGATTTTGTTAAAATGGAAAATTACACAATAAACAGAGTACAAATGGATGACTAAAACTCGTGTAATTTATCCGGGAACTTTTGATCCGATCACCAATGGCCATATTGATTTGGTGACCCGCGCAGCAAAAATGTTTGATGAAGTTGTAGTTGCAATTGCAATCGGACATCACAAAAACCCGGTATTTAGTCTGGAAGAACGAGTTGAACTGGCCCAAACGTCATTAAGCCATTTGAACAATGTTGAATTTGTAGGATTTGATGGCCTGCTGGTGAACTTCTTCCGCGAGCAGAATGCTACCGCGGTATTGCGTGGTTTACGTGCAGTGTCCGATTTTGAGTATGAATTCCAGCTGGCCAACATGAACCGTCAACTGGATTCTCATTTTGAAGCGGTGTTTTTAACCCCTTCAGAGCAATATTCTTTTATTTCATCCACATTGGTGCGTGAAATTGCTCGTTTAAGAGGTGATGTGACCAAGTTTGTTCCGCCAAATGTGGTTGAAGCCTTCGAGCGTAAACTTCAACAAGGTTGGTAGAGTGTCTTTATATATCACCGATGAATGTATCAATTGTGATGTCTGTGAGCCTGTCTGTCCGAATGAGGCAATTTTCATGGGTGACGTCATCTATGAAATTAACCCGGACTTATGTACAGAGTGCGTCGGGCATCACGACAAACCACAATGCCAGTTATTCTGTCCTGTGGACTGTATCCCGCTTGATCCGAACCATGCCGAGACGCGTGAGGAGCTTCAGGCCAAGTATGAAAAACTGACTGCTCAAAAAACATCAAGCAATTAGTCGCCAGATTTGGTACTATGCGGCTCGAAGTGAGCCAGACGATCGCTGCTGTGGAGATCTCCGTGATTGAAGCAGGGGAGGAAAGTCCGGGCTTCATAGGGCAAGGTGCCAGGTAACGCCTGGGCGGCGTGAGCCGACGGAAAGTGCAGCAGAGAGTAGACCGCCTTCATTATGGTTCTGAGTAATCGGAATCGGAGGTAAGGGTGAAAGGGTGCGGTAAGAGCGCACCGCATGACTGGTAACAGTTCATGGCATGGTAAACCCCACCGGAAGCAAGACCAAATAGGGATCCTTTAGGCATGGCCCATGCTGGATTCGGGTAGGTCGCTTGAGCGCATGAGTGATTGTGCGCCTAGAGGAATGATCGTTCACGACAGAACCCGGCTTATCGGCTCACTTCAACAAATTTTGATCAAACAGCACAATATGGGGTTGACGTGATTTACAGAAAATCCCATAATGCGCGCACAGTTTAAGGCTATGTAGCTCAGTTGGTTAGAGCACCGCACTCATAATGCGGGGGTCACAAGTTCAAGTCTCGTCATAGCCACCATATTCTGAAAAAACCCACTCCGATTGAGTGGGTTTTTTTATGTCTGATATTTGATGATGATGTTGGTGGAAAATCTAAAAAGCCTTACAATAGTTAAAATAAAACAAATAACAAGAATATGTATGATGATTAAAAATTTAATGCTATCAACTCTGATTTTCTTTATTGCTTTACCTGTTTTTGCTGCAGATTCAATTAAGTCACTTCCTTTTAAAGAAAAAAGTATTTCCAAAGCAGAAATACGATCAATTTGTCAGAAAATAAAACTTAGTTGTGATGAGAGTGGTGCAAAACTTTGGGTAGTTAAAATTGCTGAAGCTGAAAAATATTATTTAATTAATGAAAATTTACAAATGATTCAGCTTTCAAAACATCTTGGAAAGTATCAAATCGTTGATTATTGGGATCTAACCAGGTATCAACAGGTTTATGCGCTTGAAGAGGATAAGAGTGGTATAGAATTTATATATCCTGCCTTATACCCACTCAATCGGCATAGTTATGCTATTGCCTTAATTCATGGCTGGGTTTCAAATGATGCAGGTGAACAGAATGCACAGTTTATTCAATTACTTCCAAAAGGAAAGACAAAACTGGTCTTCGAGCATTTACCTTTTTACGAATACCAGAATTGACTTTCCTGCTACAAAGATATGAAAGATAAAAAGAATAATTATTGTGATGATCAGAAGGAGACCGTACTTAAGATCAGCTATAGAGATGTAGGATTGGCTTATTATGAATGGCGTTTAAGTTATTTGAATATAAACTGGCTTAAGAATAATAAAATCGACGAATATAAACAGCGGAGTTTGGCGTTAATCCCTTTTATTCAAGCGCAGTAAAGGCATGTAGCAGTGATCTAACATCATCCGTTTGCAACTGCTCACGCATTTTTAAAAACTGCTTTTCATCTAAGTCATAGAGCTTTAGAGAAAGTAGTTTCTTAATATCTTCTTCAGGGAAGCGATATTTAATAATTTTCGCAGGCACGCCACCTACAATCGCATAAGGTGGAACGTCTTTTGTGACGACAGCACCTGTTGCCACCACAGCACCTTCACCGAGCTTTACACCTTGCATAATCATGGCACGTGAGCCAATCCAGCAGCCATCTCCAATGACTGTATCACCTGCAGGCACAAAACTACGTGTATCGAATGGAAACGCAGAAATCCAGTCTGTTCGGTGTAACTGGTTACCACCCATCATAATCACGCATTCTGCGCCAAAACAGACGAAATTGCCGATATAAAGCTGGTCAATCGGCTTCTCTTGTGTAGCTGGCTTATCATGCAGATAACGCACCACACAACGCTCGAAACCTTGATCCCAATAAGCTGAGTAATAGCTGTAATTGCCCTTGATATGAATATTTGGATTCTTCACCGTTTTCGAGATGAATTCGAACTCACACCAATGGTTCACAGGGGAATTAATCAACTTTTCAGCCATAACCGGGATACAAAAATAAGGAATACGCCATTATAGCGAATTGATCTTTAAGCTGGAGAACAATCCCATTCAACAACTGGCCTGATCAGGATTAAGTTTTATATGGCCTTAGCGGATTGAGGAATACGAGCAATGACTTTGATTTCGAAGTCAAACCCCGCTAGCCAAGTCACGCCTACAGCGGTCCAATTTGGATAGGGCTTTTGCATAAAAATCTGGTTTTTAACTTTCATAATGCTTTCAAATTGCTGTTCAGGATCGGTGTGAAAAGTCGTGACATCGACAATATCATCGAAAGTACAACCAGCCGCTGCCAATGTAGCAGCCAAGTTTTCAAAAGCACGTTCTACCTGTTTCTCAAAGTCAGGTTCAGGACTACCATCTTCACGACTACCAACCTGACCAGAAACAAATAATAAATCTTCTGATTTGATGGCAGCAGAATAACCATGCTGTTCATACAAAGCATGGCGATCTTGGGGAAATATTGCAGTTCTAGTCATGATAATCCTCGCTCAATATTTAATTTATACGTATTTTAGAAAGCAGTTCAAATCTTCACATACGCTTCGTATGTAAACATAATTGACATACGATGCGTATGTCAATTAAAATTTTTCACAATGCTGATGGAAACAACATATGTCTGTACGTGAACAAAAAATGGCGGAAACCCGCAAAAAACTCATAGAAGTCGCACGTCGTACATTTGCTGAATACGGTTATGCGGACACTTCCATGGATAAGCTCACGGCAGAAGCAGGGCTAACCCGGGGTGCGCTATACCATCATTTTGGTGATAAAAAGGGCTTATTTGCTGCCGTGGTCGATCAGATTGATTCAGAAATGGCTGAATATGCCGGGCAACATCTGGAGCAGCCTGATGATCTATGGGAGGGATTGATGCTTGAAGGGCGTACCTATATCGAACATGCTTTAAATGCTGAGTTCCAACGGATTGTGCTACGTGATGGTCCGGCAGTATTAGGGGACCCCGCACATTGGCCAAGTCAAAATAAATGCCTGCAGTCGACACGTGAATGTGTAGAACAGTTACTAGCTGAAGGTAGATTAAAACCAGTCGATGCACTTGCTGCGGCAGTCTTGCTCAATGGTGCAGCAATGAATGCAGCACTATGGGTCGCTTCTAGTGAGGATCCTGCACAGGTCTTACCTCAGGCTTTACAGGCCTTTGAAGCATTGGCATCTGGCTTCTTAAAATAAAATCGATGGAAATTTCTAGAATCAATAAAAAACCCCTCATCTGAGGGGTCTTACAGCCTAAAATATCTAGTTAAAAATTAGATATATTCAACGCTTACAATTTCGTATTCGACTTCACCTTGTGGTGTCACGATTTTCACATCGTCGCCTTCGCTTTTACCCAGCAGGCCACGCGCGATCGGAGAGTTCACAGAGATCTTGTTGATCTTAAAGTCTGCTTCGTCATCACCCACGATTTTGTAAGTTTTGCGTTCTTCAGTGTCTAGATTCTCAATAGTCACAGTGACACCAAAAACTACACGACCGTTTTGCTCCAGTTCTTTAACATCAATCACCTGGCAAGCGCCCAGTTTACCTTCGATGTCCTGAATACGGCCTTCACAGAAACCTTGCTGCTCACGCGCAGCATGATATTCCGCGTTTTCTTTTAAATCCCCATGCTCACGTGCCTCTGCAATCGCTGCAGTAATACGTGGACGATCCACAGTTTTCAGTTGGTGTAATTCTTTCTCTAAGGCAAGTTTGCCTTCGGGAGTCATAGGATAACGTTGCATAGTTGTCCCTCAGTAATAAAAATGAAAGTCTATAAATGAAAAAAAGCCCGCCACCGAGAAGGTGACGGGACTTCTCAGTAACGAATTAACCTACTGTTAAATCTTGCAAACGATATACATCCATTGGCAATTTAATTGCTAAAGCTTGGCATACAGCATCAGCACCATTCAGGGTAGTGGTATGGTATACCTTACCTTGAAGCGCAGAGCGACGGATCGAGAATGAATCCTGCTGAGCTTGTTTACCTTCAGTGGTATTGATAATGAGGTGAATTTCACCATTTTTCAAGCGGTCTACAATGTTTGGACGGCCTTCGGTTACTTTATTTACACGTTCACATTCAATACCTGCAGCTTTAATTACATCGTATGTGCCGCCAGTCGCAAGAATCTTGAAGCCGAAGTCAGCAAGCTGTTTTGCAATACCTACCGCACGTGGTTTATCAGAATCGCGTACAGAGATGAATGCATGCTTCACTTCGCCTTCAGTTGGCAGACCAGGTAAACGATCGTTAGAGCCTAGAACAGCTTTGTAGAACGCTTCACCAAATGTTTTACCAACGCCCATTACTTCGCCTGTTGATTTCATTTCAGGGCCAAGGATCGGGTCAACACCAGGGAATTTGTTGAATGGGAATACTGCTTCTTTCACAGAGAAGTGAGCAGGGATAATCTCTTTGGTAAAGCCTTGAGACTCAAGAGATTGGCCAGCCATACAACGTGCAGCTACTTTTGCTAAAGATTCACCGATACATTTAGAAACGAACGGAACCGTACGAGAAGCACGAGGGTTCACTTCCAGAATGTAAACATCATCACCTTTAACTGCAAACTGAACGTTCATCAAGCCTACAACGCCAAGCTCTTTAGCCATAGCGATGGTTTGACGACGCATTTCGTTTTGCACGTCTTCAGACAATGAATATGGAGGAATCGAACATGCAGAGTCACCAGAGTGAATACCGGCTTGTTCAATGTGCTGCATAATACCGCCGATCACCACGTCTTTACCGTCAGATACGCAGTCCACGTCAACTTCAATCGCATCATCAAGGAAGTGATCCAGAAGAACAGGCGCTTCATTCGATGCTTGTACAGCATCACGTAAGTAGCGTTTTAATTCTTCGTCGTTATACACGATTTCCATCGCGCGACCACCGAGTACGTATGAAGGACGTACAACCAGTGGATAACCCACTTTAGCTGCTTCTGCCATACCTTCTTCAGCAGATTTTACGATGCTGTTATTAGGTTGACGAAGTTGCAGACGTTGAATCATTTGTTGGAAACGTTCACGGTCTTCTGCACGGTCAATCGCATCTGGAGATGTACCGATAATTGGCGCACCAGCTTCTTCCAAAGCACGAGCCAGTTTCAGTGGAGTCTGACCGCCGTACTGAACGATAATACCTTTCGGCTTTTCAGTACGTACGATTTCAAGAACGTCTTCAAGTGTAATCGGTTCGAAGTACAGACGATCAGACGTGTCATAGTCAGTTGAAACCGTTTCAGGGTTACAGTTCACCATGATGGTTTCATAACCGTCATCACGCATTGCCAGGGCAGCATGTACACAGCAGTAATCGAATTCGATACCTTGACCAATACGGTTAGGACCGCCACCAATCACCATGATTTTGTCACGGTTAGACGGATTAGATTCACACTCTTCATCGTAAGTTGAGTACATGTACGCTGTATCAGATTCAAACTCTGCTGCACATGTATCCACACGTTTGTAGACTGGAGTTACGCCCAGGTTCCAACGGTGCTTACGGAATTGTTTTTGTGAAATACCCATCAGGTTGGCAATACGGTGATCAGATAAACCTTTACGTTTAAATGAGCGGATATTGTCAGCGTTAAGATCACCAAAACCTAAAGATTTGATTTGTTCTTCAGTTTTAACGATGTCTTCGATCTGAATCAGGAACCAGCGGTCGATGTTGGTTGCTGCAAATACTTCATCAAGCGTGAAACCGTGACGGAATGCATCAGCCACATACCAGATACGTTCTGGACCTGGAACTTTAAGTTCCTGAAGAATCTTCTCGCGCGCACCTTCAGTACCCACTTCGATTTTTTCATCAAAACCAGTTGCACCAACTTCAAGACCGCGAAGTGCTTTGTTCACAGATTCCTGGAAGTTACGGCCAATCGCCATGACTTCACCTACAGATTTCATCTGTGTAGTTAGTGTCGCATCAGCTTGCGGGAATTTTTCGAAGTTGAAACGTGGAATCTTGGTAACAACGTAGTCAATTGCTGGTTCGAACGATGCTGGAGTTGTACCGCCAGTGATGTCGTTTTTCAGCTCATCAAGGGTATAACCAACAGCCAGTTTCGCTGCGATTTTCGCAATCGGGAAACCAGTCGCTTTAGATGCCAGTGCAGATGAACGCGATACACGTGGGTTCATCTCGATGATTACCATACGACCATCTTTCGGGTTAATACCGAACTGAACGTTAGAACCACCCGTTTCAACACCGATTTCACGAAGAACTGCTAAAGATGCATTACGCATCAACTGGTATTCTTTATCAGTCAGTGTTTGTGCAGGCGCAACAGTGATCGAGTCACCGGTGTGTACGCCCATTGGGTCAAAGTTTTCGATCGCACATACAATGATACAGTTGTCGTTTTTGTCACGAACAACTTCCATCTCGTACTCTTTCCAGCCAATCAATGATTCATCGATCAATAATTGGTGAGTAGGAGAGAGGTCGAAACCGCGTTCACAGATTTCCAGGAATTCTTCACGGTTGTAAGCAATACCACCGCCTGAACCACCCATCGTAAATGATGGACGGATAATCACAGGGAAACCGAAGCGCGCTTGAATCTCAAGTGCTTCTTCCATAGATTCAGCAATAGCCGCTTTTGGACATTCCAGACCAATTTTACGCATTGCTTCGTCAAACAGTTTACGGTCTTCTGCTTTTTCGATCGCTTCTTTGGTCGCGCCGATCAGTTCAACGTTGTATTTTTCAAGAATACCGTTGGCATCCAGTGCAAGGGCACAGTTCAGTGCAGTCTGGCCACCCATCGTTGGAAGCACAGCATCTGGACGTTCTTTTTCAATAATTGCTGCAACAGTCTGCCAGGTAATCGGTTCGATATACGTCGCATCTGCCATTGCAGGGTCGGTCATAATGGTCGCTGGGTTAGAGTTCACCAGAATAACGCGGTAGCCTTCTTCACGAAGCGCTTTACATGCTTGAGCACCTGAGTAGTCAAACTCACATGCTTGACCGATGACGATCGGACCAGCACCAATGATCAAGATGCTTTTAATGTCAGTACGTTTAGCCATGATGCTTCCTTAATTACTTCTTAGATGCTTCGATAAGTTCGATGAAATGATCGAACAATGGTGCGCAGTCATGTGGACCAGGGCTTGCTTCAGGGTGACCCTGGAAGCTGAACGCAGGTTTGTCTGTACGATGGATACCTTGGTTCGTACCATCAAACAGTGAGCGATGAGTCACACACAATACCGCAGGCAAGGTGCTTTCATCCACTGCGAAGCCGTGGTTTTGAGAAGTAATCATCACTGTACCAGTTTCGATGTTCTGTACAGGATGGTTAGCGCCATGGTGACCGTGCGGCATTTTTACCGTTTTAGCACCCGATGCAAGAGCAAGAATCTGGTGACCTAAGCAGATACCAAATACTGGAATTTCAGTTGTTTCAACAATTGTTTTTACAGCTTCAATTGCGTAGTCACATGCAGCTGGATCGCCAGGACCATTTGACAGGAATACGCCATCTGGATTTAACGCAAGTACTTTTTCAGCAGGAGTTTGTGCAGGCACCACAGTCAATTTACAGCCGCGGTCTGCGAGCATACGCAAGATGTTGGTTTTGACACCGTAGTCGTATGCAACCACATGGAATTTAAGTTCAGGTTGAGTAAAGCCTTTGCCAAGTGCCCATGAGCCTTCAGTCCATTCGAAACCGGTCGGATCACAGCATTCTTTCGCAAGGTCTAAACCACTTAAACCACCGAATGCACGTGCTTTTTCGACTGCTTCTTCTTCAGTGATGTTTTCACCCGCAAGGATACAACCGTTTTGTGCACCTTTATCACGCAAAATTCGAGTTAATCGTCGCGTGTCGATGTCAGCAATGGCAACTACATTGTGCTGTTTTAAATAATCACCGAGTGATTGATTCGCACGGAAGTTACTATGTAGTAAAGGAAGGTCACGGATAATTAAACCGTTTGCCCATACTTTATGAATACGACCTGATTCAGCGTCTTCTTCGTTGCAACCTGTGTTACCGATATGTGGGTAAGTTAGCGTTACAAGCTGCTGTGCATAACTAGGATCAGTCAAAATTTCTTGATAGCCAGTCATGGCAGTGTTGAAAACGACTTCACCAGTCGTACAACCCGATGCGCCAATTGAAGTACCTTTAAAGATAGTTCCGTCGGCAAGGGCTAAAATTGCTGGGGTGCTCAAACCAAAGCTCCTGAAATTTAGGCTGTAAAAAAGCGAGTAGACGAAAAAAAAGGAAGGTTAATTTTTAAACCTACCCTCCTATGTCTGCTCGCTTGAACTTAACACGGCATTATACGCAGAACCACCCCCCAAGTCCAATAGCTTTACAGCAAAAGTATGAGATAAATGGCTTGCTTTTTGCTTGAAAGTCTGTTTTACGAACAACGTAAAAAAATGTAAGCAATTAAGAATTGTCTAACAAATCAAATCTTAATTTTTATCAAAACTACTAATATGGATGAGTCGTAATATAACTATAGGAATAAGACACATGACTACAGCAGCGAAATCTTCCCAATCCAAGAAAAAGATCAATACCGTGGTTTCAGAAACGACTGAACAGCTTGAAAAAGTAGCAGCTGAAGCCAAAGAACAGGTGGTGGAAACCATCGAAGAAAGCAAAGAGAAACTTGAAGTCGAAGCGAAACAGCTGGGTGATACTGTGCAGGAGCAGTTACGTCAGTTGAAACAGGATCTGTTGCAACGGATCGATACTTTGAAAGAGCAGTTATTTGGTTCGCAAAAAGAACTGACTGAATTAACCAGCTTTATCAAAACCGAATTTACTGCAGTCATTGAAGACTTATCCAATATGGGTAAGGAACTGAAAGAAGATGTCAGCCAGATCTCGACCAAACATAAAGAGCATCTGACTGGTACATTCAAGCGCTCAAAAGACAGTACCATTGAAGTTCTAAAAAAGGTCAAACCCATGGTAAAAGCTGAAAGTTCAGAAAAAAGCCCTGAGCTGAAGAGTTAAGGGAAGCCGCTGATTTAAATTGCATGAAAGGAGAACTGGATACGTTCTCCTTTATCTTTTTGAGGCAAAACGGACTCACAATAATAATGAAAGGGGGTCACGATGCAGCAGCATTATTTTGTAGGTGTACTTTGTTTACTGACGCTGATTATGATGCTTAATCTGGAAAGTTGGTTGATGCGTGCACTTTATCTCGGTGTGATGATGTTATGTCTGGGATTCTTTGGACTAACTTTTGGCACGATTATCCTGATCATCTTCACGTTAACTGTAATTTTTTATGCCGCGGTAAAATCAGTGCAGGACAATTACCGCTTACATCACTAAAATGTCGAAAACAATTAAAATGAACTCTTAGTCTATCAGCTTAAATAACGTTTAAATCATTATCAAAATAGCCAGCCCTAAGTGTTGAGAGCAGGCTAATTATTTCAATTTAATATTGACCTGAATCTACGTAGAGAAAATACAGAAAAATATTTTCTTCAAGCTATAACAGCGAACTTTGAGCGGATGAGCCGGAAAAGCCCATAAAAAAACGTGAGACTTTAATGCTCACGTTTTTTAATATCTTTGTTATCCAGCAAATGCTTTTAATCTGCATTAAAAGACATGCAGCCAATCCCGTTTATTGTGGAAGTCTGCTTCTGGGCTGCTGTGCTGCATCGCAAAGTATTGATCACCTTGTGAGGTTTTTAATACTGCTGTCAGACCAATAAACAGGTCTGCCCATTTAAGTTTATGCTCAACCATAAACTCGGTCAGATCCAGACTGACATTCAGACCATAATGGGTACGTTTAAGCTGATTCAGTTCGATATCGTATGCAGCAGGTGGCGGCATATCTTCCGGATAGCGATATTCCTCAAACTGATAGGCTTGCCAGGCCTGAGAAGGAGAGAGATTGATTTCACGATAATAATCTTCACCCTGAACCCCGATAAAGATTTCAAAGCAGGTCTGTTCCCACAAAAAATTACGACGGGGATGTGCAGTAACCATTTCTGGCCACAGCACGTACTGGTTGGGATCGCGCAACCAAAATCCGACATTCAAGCTGCATGGATTTTGCTGTTCGATGGCACCGACCAATGAGATTGCCTGAAAACGGCGATCAAATGCGCTGAGTTCGTAACTGGCCATAAATCCTGTACTTAGTTAGAAAGATGGGCAAAACGGACAAGATTGGATAACTTCTGGTTTTGCTTTGGAGCTTTCTTGTAAAGCAGCGCAATTTTACCAATAGTTTGTACCACTTCAGCACCTGTAGTTTCTGAAAGTTCAGCAATGAGTGCTGCACGTGCTTCACGGTCTTCAGCCACAACTTTTACTTTAATGAGTTCGTGATCATTAAGGGCACGATTTAGCTCTTCAACTACAGATTCAGTTAAGCCTTTGTCACCAAGCATTACAACTGGGTTTAATGCATGTCCAATTTGACGTAAACGCTTACGTTCCTGAATAGATAAAGACGCCATGAGAGATAACCTGATTTTTAAAACGGCTTAGTATAGCAAAAGCGAAAAACAAACGCTGTAAATTCTCAGGAAATAATCACTTGTAAATAATCGGAAATCACACCGGAATACTCAGATTTAGATACACATGTATACTGCAAAAAATGTGTTTTTCACGTACAATGAGTCATTAGAAGTTTTTTTTATTTAGAGAGTTATGGCAACACGCATTACCAACCAAAAGTTATCTAAAAGTAGTCGTGCGTGGATGAGAGAGCATCTTGATGACTTTTATGTGAAAAAAGCACAAAAAGAAGGTTATCGTGCCCGTGCTGCGTACAAGTTGCTAGAAATTCAGGAAAAATACGGCATTATCAAACCCGGCATGACTGTAGTGGACTTGGGTGCTGCCCCAGGAAGCTGGTCCCAGATTGCGGGAAAACTGGTCGGTGATAAAGGTCTGGTGATTGCATCAGACATCTTGGAAATGGATGCGCTACCTGATGTGACTTTCTTGCAGGGCGATTTCCGTGAACAAGAAGTATTCGATAAATTGTTAAATATTTTAAACGGACGCACAGTAGACGTTGTAATTTCAGATATGGCCCCCAATACATCAGGTAATAGAGCTGTAGATCAACCACGTCAGATTTATTTGTGTGAACTTGCTCTGGATTTTGCCAACAAGGTACTCGGTCCGAAAGGACAGTTTGTAGTAAAAGTATTCCAGGGTTCAGGTTTTGATGAATTTCGTAAAGAAGTCGTCAACAGTTTTGATGTATTGAAGACGATTAAACCTGCTGCATCACGTGCCCGTTCGAAAGAAGTGTTTCTGGTAGGACAGGGACGCAAGAAGGCTTTGAAATAAAGTTTACTTGCCAACACGTTAAAAATTGTGCATTTTGTAGGTTTTTACATTATTGCAAATTGATTTGCAGCTTATTGATTAAGGTCACCCTTCGAGGGCATGATCAAATTAGATTGGAATGGGAAATAAAGCTTTGAGCGATCTTTTTAAGAATGCCGTATTGTGGCTCGTGATACTGGGTGTGCTGGTGTTAATCTTCAGCAACGTCAGTGACCGCAATCAACCGACTACAATGAACTATTCGGAGTTTGTTGCCGCGGTCAATGCTGGCCAAATTAAACAAGTTACAATTGATGGCGAAAGAATTCGCGGTGAAAAATCAAACGGTTCAGAGTTTGAAAGCATTCGCCCGGCAGTTCAAGACCCAGAACTGATGCCAAGCCTGATTAAAAATAATGTGGTCGTTGAAGGTGAAGCGCCTCAACGTCAAGGCTTGCTCATGCAATTGCTGATTGCAAGTTTCCCTGTGCTTCTAATCATTTTGTTATTCATGTTCTTTATGCGCAACATGGGTGGCGGTGCAGGCGGTAAAAATGGCCCAATGAGCTTTGGTAAATCTAAAGCGAAAATGCTATCTGAAGACCAGATCAAAGTAACATTTACTGATGTGGCGGGTTGTGATGAAGCAAAACAGGAAGTAGTCGAAATCGTTGACTTCCTGAAAGATCCTGCAAAATTCAAACGTCTGGGTGCGACTATTCCTAAGGGCGTCCTGATGGTAGGTCCTCCAGGTACAGGTAAAACCCTGCTGGCTAAAGCCATTGCGGGTGAAGCAAAAGTTCCATTCTTTAGTATCTCAGGTTCTGACTTCGTTGAAATGTTTGTCGGTGTCGGTGCATCACGTGTACGTGACATGTTCGAACAGGCAAAACGTCATGCGCCATGTATCATCTTTATTGATGAGATTGATGCAGTTGGTCGTCATCGTGGTTCAGGTACAGGTGGTGGTCATGATGAACGTGAACAGACTCTGAACCAGATGCTGGTAGAGATGGACGGTTTCGAAGGCAATGAAGGTATTATCGTCATCGCTGCAACTAACCGTGCTGACGTACTGGATAAAGCCTTACTTCGTCCAGGTCGTTTCGACCGTCAGGTAATGGTAGGTCTGCCAGATATTAAAGGTCGTGAGCAAATCCTGAATGTACACTTGAAGAAACTTCCTTCTACTACAGGTGTAGATGTCAAAGTACTTGCACGTGGTACACCGGGCTTCTCAGGTGCACAGTTGGCGAATCTTGTAAACGAAGCGGCATTATTTGCTGCCCGTCGTAACAAGAACACAGTCGATATGCATGACTTTGAAGATGCGAAAGATAAACTGTACATGGGTCCTGAACGTAAATCGATGGTACTTCGTGAAGAAGAACGTCGTGCTACGGCTTACCATGAAGCAGGTCATGCGATTGTGGCAGAAATGCTTCCAGGTACAGACCCTGTGCATAAAGTTACCATCATGCCGCGTGGCTGGGCATTGGGTGTTACCTGGCAGTTGCCTGAATTTGACCAGACTAGCCATTATAAAGACAAAATGTTGAATGAACTTTCAATCCTGTTCGGTGGTCGTATCGCAGAGGAAGTCTTCATTAACCAGATGTCGACTGGTGCTTCGAATGACTTTGAACGTGCAACTAAAATGGCACGTGCAATGGTGACCAAATATGGTATGTCGGACAAGTTAGGCGTCATGGTCTATGAAGATGACTCTCAACAGTCATTTATGGGTAGCATTGGTACCCGTACGATTTCTGAGGCAACCCAACAACAGGTAGATGCGGAAGTTCGTCGCATCATTGATGAGCAATACAAGGTTGCACGCGATATCCTTGAAAATAACAAAGATATTGCCCATGCCATGGTGAAAGCGCTGCTTGAGTGGGAAACAATTGATCGTGAACAGATTCGTGACATTATGGAAGGTCGTGAGCCAAAACCACCTAAAGTTTATGTTTCAGACAATCCAGTGATTGATGTAACACCGACTGATGGTCCAATGACTCCTCCGCCATTACCAGCGAACTAAGTTAACAATTAAAACCACCTTCGGGTGGTTTTTTTATGGCTATTGTTTTGTCATATCTAGTTGAATGCTATAGTCAATTTATAAAAATCAATGAGTAAAAATAAGAATGAATTTACTTGTTCTGGAATCCAGTATTTATCAGCTACGTTTGGAGCCACTGAGCTGGGAACATTTTGCAGACTTAGAAAATGCATGTGCCGAAGGGGACTTGGGGGAAGTGTTATATAATTCGGTACCTTACCTACATAAACTTAAACACTACTTTACCCAAGCTTTTGAACAGCAGTCCAAAGGTGAAAGAATAGCTTTTGCTGTGATTGATTTAACTTCAGACCGAGCAATCGGCACCACCAGCTTTCATGATATCAAGCCGGAAATTCCACGCGTTGAAATTGGCTTTACCTGGTATGCCAAATCTTATCAACGAACCTATGTAAACCGGGTCTGTAAATATCTTTTGTTGCAGCATGCATTTGAAGAGCTGAATGCTCAAGTGGTAGGCTTTCGGACTGATCATCTGAATCTTAAAAGTCAAAAAGCTATTGAAGCTCTGGGTGCCAAACAGGATGGCATCATTAGATGTCATATGCTGCGTAAAGATGGCGTGACACTCAGAGATAGTTATATCTATAGTATTTTAAAAAGCGAATGGGTTGATGTAAAAGCGTTACTGCAATCCAAGCTGATGCAATATTCCAATAAGAACTATTTTGAAATCTAGCTATTGAATAGATTGAGCTTTGCTTTATTGATCTTTCCATAAGACAATACCGGGGTTATTGTGAACTAGGATTGAACCATGCAGCTGAAGCCACTACGACCACAGATCTGGACTTTCGGTCATTTGAAACTGGATTTGTCTCAGCCGCATGTGATGGGAATTTTAAATGTGACTCCGGATTCCTTTAGCGATGGGGGGCTGCACAATCAGAAAGATCAGGCAGTAGTAAAAGCCCTGGAAATGATTGCTGATGGTGCCACCGTAATTGATGTGGGTGGTGAATCTACACGTCCAGGTGCATCAGTCGTGGAAGTTGAAGAAGAAATCCGTCGTGTTGTGCCTGTAGTTGAAGAACTGGCCAAGCATGATGTGATCATCTCGATTGATACTTCACAGCCAGAAGTGATTAAAGCAGCCGTGAAAGCGGGCGCACATATCTGGAATGATGTACGCGCGCTCACTCGTCCACAAGCGTTAGAGACGGCAGCAGAACTGAATATTCCGGTGATCATCATGCATATGCGTGGTGAGCCGACTACGATGAATAATCTGGATCAGTATGATGATGTGACTCAGGATGTGATTCGGGAACTGTCACAACGGGTTCAAGATGCTCTAGATGTGGGTGTTAAAGCTGAACATATCATGATTGATCCTGGTTTTGGATTTGCAAAAAATGCCCAGCAAAATTTAAAGCTGTTGCAAGAGTTTTATAAATTGACAGAAATGGGCTATCCGATTTTGTCTGCTTTATCCCGCAAACGTTTTATTGGTGCTGCTCTGAATGGTGCAGAACCACAAGCACGTGCAGTAGGTTCGGCTGCGGCGCATTTGCTGAGCATTCAGCAAGGTGCCTGTATGGTTCGAGCACATGATGTCAAGGTAACAGCAGACGCCATCAAAATCTGGAAAGCTATGCAAAATGCCTAAATCTGGGCTGAAAGACATATAGGAGCACAAGCTGTTTGGCTTTTAAACAGCAATGTGCTATACAGGCACGCTTAAGTTAGATTGTCATCTTTTAGAGTGCCTGTAATGTTTGCAGATTTACTTCTCCCCATGTTCGATGATGAATATTATCCCGATATTCTGGTTGCAGAAATCAAGCAACACATCGAACGTTTTGCTTCAAAAGTATCTAAATCCGGTTTATCAGATCAGGATGTATATCAGCTGGCCCATGAGACTGTGGCAGACATCAATGCCATGAAGCCACAGTTTGAAGATCTGGACTCTTCTCTGGATGATACTGCCGCAGACTATATTGCCGAGGCCATGATGATGGTCGTGCAAGAGCAGGGTCTGTTTGATATTGAAATGGAAGAACTGGTCGTTAATCGCGAATGGTAAAAAAAGCCCTGTTAAACAGGGCTTTTTTTAATAATCTGAAAATACGTCTTTTAAATTTTTATAATGAATTTCATCCAGTAATTTCTGCTCTTCCAGCATGCAGCTATGATGCAAATCCAGATAATACTGTTTTAAATCTTTTTGATAAGGCACCGGTTCCGGCTCTTTGCTTTGCGATTGCTGATAAGACCAGTAAGCCAGCTGACGGATTTTCTGCAAACGTACCAATAGGGTGCTGCGAGTCGAAACTCTAAAGCAGGGCTCAACTAAAACCGGTACGAGGCTACTGAAAGCAAGCAGGGCCAAACAAGGCAAGGTAATAAATGCTGAGTGAAAATACTGATAATTAATAAATGACAGAATCGCAATCAGGGTTTGCATATACAGGCAGAGTTGCAAACGCTTGGCATAGCGAACAGAACTGTATTTCGCCTGAAACTGGGCGCGCCAGATATAAGGATAGAGCATGCCGATCATGACAATAGTACCTGCACTAAGCGCCTGATATTTTGAAGTCACAAAGTCAGGATAAAACGGCAGCGAAAAACACAGGCAGCAAAAACCTGTGATCATGATCAGAATACCAATACGTAAATACAGATAGAGATCAGTGGTCTGGTTCAAATATTTATAACGGCCATAGCTGAGGCTGCAAAAGAATGCATCAGGATGGCGTAATTGCAATCTGGCTAGATCAAAAGAACGGGATGCAGACATGGGAAGGGCACATTCTATTGGTGATAATCACGCATAAAAAAACCAGCTGAATGCTGGAGATTTTCATTGCACCATTCTAATCAGAATTAAAATGGTGCCCGAGGCCAGACTCGAACTGGCACGCTTTGTGGGCGGGGGATTTTAAATCCCCTGTGTCTACCGATTTCACCACTCGGGCATGTGCGCAATAATAGAGGACGAAATAAAGCTTGGCAAGTAAATTTCAATACGTTTGCTTTATTTTCAAGCAATTCAGTAGTTTAAATTAAAAAATTAAATCCATAGTGCTAGATGATAAGCGTGAGAAGTCATGTAATTTTCTATTTCAGGCCGTGATTCATAAAACATTTACAGGTGCTCGTCCAGATAAGTATCGATATCGATGTATTTAATCTTCTTGCACTGCTCATGTTCCAGTTTAAACAAGCGGGTATGTAAATCCGCATAGTGCTGAAGCTGATTTTTCAATTCTTCATTTGGGGAGGTCGGCTTGGAATGAAAAAATAATTTCAGACGTAGTTTCCAGGTTTGTTGATAAGCCCAGAAACAGATGCGACGTAACTGCTGCAGTTGATATTGTTCAGTGCTATTGGTAGCAGGGCGGAACATATTTTCTTTATAGAACCGTACAAAACCAAAACTGATCCCGAAAAAGAATAGAATCCACATGGTCATACTGCTTTGTAGAAAAACCAGATTCAGCGCTTCCAGCACAATGACTACAGTGAGTTTAATCGGTGTATGTCTTAAAAACTGATAGAGGGAATGAGAAGAGTGCCGGATCTGCTTGATCACTAGTGGAACCACCAGCATCAGAAATAACAGAATAGTCAGAATTGCATAAGCTTGCGCCTGAAAGTCTGGGGCAGTTGATAGCTTAGAGGAATAAACATCTTTGAGAACCAGGCTAATCGGTACAAAGATCATGGCAGCCAGCACCCAGGGAATCAGTTCCTTGAGATCACTTAAAATACCCTTGGTCTTGATCTGGCCATAAAACAGATAATTTCTTTTGAAGGCAGCGGGATAAAGCAGTTTAAGTTGCTGCAATAAAAGATCAATCTGTTTGGTTTGCATGATAAAAAGTAAATAAGAAACTTGCCGCCTACTATAGCCAATTTACGCCAGAATGATAGAGATGATCCGGATTTTGCAATTATTAGAGTTGAAGCTAAAGATTTTAATTTTTTAGTGAGGATTTATGCGAAAATAGCCCATTGCATATTTATTTTTTAGGGACAGTTTATGACTGATCAATCTCCTGCGACGCTAAGCGACATCGAAATTTTAGACATCCTTCAAACCATGAAGAATGATGAGCTAGATACGGAAGCAAAAGAAGTTATTCGTCAGGGTGGTAAAGCGGGTCGTCAGGAAGCGCATAAACAGGCGCTGGTCGTATTGAATCAGTCATTTGAAGAAAAATTTGTTGAAGCAGTTTCTCTGGCCCTGAATCTGAATGAAGCCCAAATCAAAAAAATCCGCTATAAGAAAGACCGTATCCGTATTTTAAAAGCGCGTGGTGTTGATTACCTGGCAATTGATGGTGCGGAAACTGCCTTTGTACTGGCACAGATTGCACAGGCGATTCTACGTGAAGATGCGGTCGTCACTCATGACTTACATAATATTTTCCCATTCTGGAAAGAAGGCTGGCCAATGGTGCAATTTGATAATACCTACAAAATTTTGCAGGAAGATATCCAGATCCATTATCAGGCAGTCCTTGAAGCACTTTTATCAAAAATCTAAATTGAATTGAATGTAAAGAAGCACCTTCGGGTGCTTTTTTAATGAGAATAAAATAGGGAAAGCAGCCAACGCACAGGAAAGATAAACAGCCGCCACCAGGTAATGAGCGGATAATAAAAATATTCGCCTATTTTTAAAGTCGAATCAAATCCTTGCCGGCGCCGCTCATAAGGATAGGGAGTCAACCAGATTGAAAGTAAAATGAGCACAATTGCTATAATCAGAAATACAGGCTGTTGATCTTGCATAAAGAAGAAATAGATTAAATATAAGGCCGAATAAAAACTCAGACAGGCGAGTAGCGCAGCAATATTCATAAAAGTCTCATTATTATTGTTTTTCGAGTTTTAAAAAAATTGAAGAAGAACCAGATTATTCTGATTCTTCTGTCGGTGGCTTTTTCACTTCTAGCATACGTGTAACCAGTAACTGGTCAATCTTGAAATGATCAACATCGACAACTTCAAACTTATAACCCGCATGTAGCACAATATCTGCAGGACGTGGAATCTTGCGCAGCTTGAACATCATAAAACCAGCTAGGGTTTCATAGTTCTCTTCATCTGGCATTTCATCAATTTCCAGCGCATGTTTGATGTCTTCAATGGGCGTACTACCATCAATCAGCCATGAATTGCTATCACGCTTAATGATCTGCTGGTCTTCTTCCAGGGGAGTAACCCAGTCGCCCATCACGGTAATCATAATGTCGGAAAGGGTAATCACACCTACGACCAAGGCATATTCATTAATAACGACGGCGAACTTTTCCTTGGTTGAACGGAAGCGATCCAGTAATTCAGATAGAGTCAGTGTATCTGGAATGGTTAGAACCGTACGGATGGTATTTTCATTTAACTGAAGTAAAGACTGATTATTCAGAATACGAACCAGAATATCCTTGGAGTCGACATAGCCAATTACATCGTCGATATTTTCATTACAGACCAGGAACTTGGAATAAGGAAATTCAGCCAGTTTCTGGCGAATACTGGCTTCAGATTCTTTCAAGGTAAAGAACACCACATTTTCACGTGTGGTCATACTAGAAGGAACATTACGTTCTTCAAGCTCAAACACGTTCTCAATAAAGTGATGTTCCTGTTTCTGTAACACCCCTGCCTGAGCACCCGCATCCATTACCGCTGAAATATCTGCGAAGGTAATATTGTCATCTCGGATGGTATTCACTTTAAACAAGCGGAACAACAGGTTCGCAATGGCATTGATGAACCAGGCCAATGGTTTACAGATTTTGATAAATACCTGAATCGGATTAATCACCGAGACAGAAATTTTTTCTGGAGCGATCATTGCCAGACGTTTTGGCATCAAGTCCGCAAACAGAATAAATAATGATGTGACTGCAGTGAAAGACAGGCTGAATGCAATCGTTTCAGTCCAGGGACCTTGATAAAATCTGGAAAGTAAATTGATGATATAAGGGCGGAAGGCGCCTTCACCTAAAATACCGCCTAAAATGGCAACGGCGTTTAAACCGATTTGGGAAGCTGCAAAAAAGTCAGCAGAGTTTTCTTGTAAATCTAAAACTTTTTGAGCGCGAATATCTCCCGATTCAGCCAAAATTTTTAATTTGACCTTACGGGCACCTGCAAGCGCGATTTCTGTTAATGATAAAAAACCGGCCCCCGCGATGAGTAATAAGATAATCACGATGTTTTGAAAGAGGCTCACGAATCCACCTGTGGATTAATATGATCTAGCTAAAAATATTTTTAACACAAAAAAAGACTTGAGGTACAAATAAAGCAACTCAAGTCTCTAGAGTATAAGCTTAAAAATGAGCAATTTAGCTAATATTCAATTCAATAATGCGAAAATTGCGAATTATTCATTAAAAATTCACGATTTTCTTCTTCGATCATCTGACGGGCTACATATAGAATCAGCTGACGTAACCAGCGATGGGCGGGATGATGATGCAATAAAGGACACCACGCCATCTTCAATTCAAACTCAGGAATATAGAATGGTGGATCTTTAATGAGTAAGTTCTGGTTTTTGGCTTGCAGACGTGCAATACGGGTCGGTAATGTTGCTACAAGATCGACATTGGCAGCCAGAAGACCAGGCATCTGATAATGACGGGTAAATACCGAAATCTTACGTTTTTGGCCGATACGCTCAAGCGCCTGATCAATCCAGCCGAGACCCGCCTGTTTCTCAGGGTTTACCCCAAAGCCAACGCCCATACCGGTTTTCGATACCCAGATATGCTGTGCATCCAGATAGCTTTTCAGATTCAGGTTGCCCGCAGCCGGATGCTTGTTATTTAACAGGCAAGAAAAGCTGTCACGCCAAACCAGTACCTGATGGAAGCTTTGCGGAATTTCATTAAAACGGTTAATCGCCAGATCAACTTTACCTTGTTCCATGTCACGATAGGACACATCACTTGGGGTTAAGAAGTCGAGAACCACATTCGGTGCTTCTGAACGTAATGCTTTCACCAGGCGTGGTACCAGTGTAGCTTCAGCATAATCTGAAGTCATGATGCGGAAAACACGGTTTGAAGTATAAGGGCGGAACTCGGTACGCGGTTCCAGAATCATGGAAAGATCCGCTAAGGCGTCACGGATACGAGGTTGGAGTTCTAGCGCACGTTCTGTTGGGGTCATACCTTCAGAAGAGCGAATCAGGAGAGGATCATTAAATAAATTTCGTAAGCGACGTAAAATGTTACTCATCGCAGGCTGGGTTACCCCAAGTTGTTCTGCTGCACGCGTGACATTTTTTTCACGTAAAAGTACGTCAAGATAAATGAGGAGATTAAGATCGACCCGCTCCAGATTCATAAAAAAAATACCGAAAATAAAATTATGAAATTATATGGATTATGCCATAACTACTATAGCTTGTGTACGCAACTGATGAAAAAAAGCCCAGCTGATTGTACTGAAATGCCTTTTTGGAGTCTCTTTCACCGCAGATTTTGCCAGCCAGACTCCTTCTCTATTTTTAAGAGCAGAAAGGAAATCTGGCTGCCTCTAAAACGAAAGAAAGGTATTTCTGAAAAACAGAGGGAATTAGCAAATAATGTGCCAGGTTTGATAAAAAATATTTCAACAAATAAATGAAAAATAATTCTTTTGAAATAAGTATTCTAGGTTTTAAGGCTCATAAAATAAACAAAAATTGCTGAAATTAGGCGCTGCTAAAGTCTTGCAAGACTTAAGTCTAATGAATATTTTTTGCTCTTATTGCTGATGTTTTAGACAAAATCCAATTTCAAAAATTAAAAAATAAAATATAAAATACAATAACTTATAAAAAATTGATCAATATATAATTAGACTTTCATCTACATATTTTTTAAATAAATAATGATAATTCTTGCAGAATATTGGATTAATTTTTCGAAGCCCACTAATCTTTAGCTATCCCAACGGATCGTCGAAAATCTGAACAAGTCATTGAGGGTGTGATTTGAGCGGTTCGTTGCAGAAAAATCCTAATATTAATACAGGAATATATCATGACTACATACCAAACAGCGATTGATGCAATCCGCGAATTAAAAGCGAAATTCGGTAACACTTGGGCAGACATCAGTCCTGAAGATGCTGCGCGTATGCAACTTCAAAACCGTTTCAAAACTGGTTTAGACATTGCTAAATATACAGCGGCGATTATGCGTCGTGATATGGCTGCTTATGATGCAGACTCTAGCAAATACACTCAATCACTAGGCTGCTGGCACGGTTTCATCGCTCAGCAAAAAATGATTGCGAACAAAAAATACTTCGGTACAACTGAACGTCGCTATATCTACCTTTCTGGCTGGATGGTTGCTGCACTTCGTTCAGAATTCGGTCCTCTTCCTGACCAATCTATGCACGAAAAAACTTCTGTTCCTGCATTGATCGAAGAAATCTACACATTTTTACGTCAAGCTGATGCGAAAGAACTGAACGACCTGTTCCGCGCACTTAAAAAAGCTCAAGACGCTGGTGATACAGCTAAAGCTGCTGAAATCACTTCACAAATCGACAACTTCCAAACTCACGTTGTGCCAATCATTGCGGACATCGACGCTGGTTTCGGTAACGAAGAAGCGACTTACTTACTAGCTAAGAAAATGATCGAAGCGGGTGCTTGTGCACTTCAAATCGAAAACCAGGTTTCTGACGCGAAACAATGTGGTCACCAAGCTGGTAAAGTTACAGTTCCACACGAAGACTTCATCGCGAAAATCCACGCTCTTCGCTATGCATTCCTTGAAATGGGTCTTGACGACGGTATCATCGTTGCACGTACTGACTCTGAAGGCGCTGACTTGACTCAAAAAATCCCAGTGGTTAAAGAGCCAGGCGACATCGCTTCTCAATACATCAGCTACTTAGACACTCAAGAAATTGACATCTCTGAAGCACAAGAAGACGAAATCCTGATCAAACGTGATGGCAAACTTCACCGTCCTAAACGTCTTGCTTCTGGCTTGTACCAGTTCCGTGAAGGCACTCAGATCGACCGCGTTGTACTTGACTGTATCACTAGCTTACAAAACGGTGCTGACCTTCTTTGGATCGAAACTGCGACTCCAAACGTAGCTGAAATCGCTCACATGGTTAACCGTGTACGTGAAGTTGTGCCAAATGCGAAACTTGTTTACAACAACTCTCCATCATTCAACTGGACACTGAACTTCCGTCAACAAGCGTACGACCGTTGGGTTGCTGAAGGTAAAGACGTATCTGCATACGACCGCGCTAAATTGATGAGCGCTGAGTACGACGATTCTGAATTGGCTGCTGAAGCTGACGAAAAAGTACGTACATTCCAAGCAGACGCTTCTCGTGAAGCAGGCGTGTTCCACCACTTGATCACTCTGCCTACTTACCACACAGCTGCTCTTTCTACTCACGAGCTTGCTCAAGGTTACTTCGGTTCTGAAGGTATGTTGGCTTATGTTGCTGGCGTACAACGTAAAGAAATCCGCGGTGGTATCGCTTGTGTGAAACACCAAGCAATGGCTGGTTCTGACATCGGTGACGACCACAAAGAAATCTTCGCTGGTGACAACGCGCTTAAAGCGGGTGACGATGCGAAAAACACAATGAACCAATTCTCTGCTTAATCAGCTCTGAATCGATTCTAAAAAAACCCTGCGCAAGCAGGGTTTTTTTATGCCTAAAATAAAAATAATAACCTTATAAATTGTTGAAATAGCTAGATGAAAGGCAAAATCTTCATATTTTCTTCATGATTCAATTTTATACATATTTTTCTGTGATCAAGCCTTGCATTCTCTAGGCCACTGCCTGAATATCCTTAAGCTGACTCAATAATGCAACGCTTTCCATAATTCATTAAATTCAAAGTGATTCAGACTTATGCTGTCTAAGTTTTTCATTCATCGTCCTATTTTTGCAGGTGTGCTGGCCATTGTAGTCATGGCCATTGGACTTTTTGCGGTGATGAATTTACCTGTTGAACGTTATCCGGATATTGCACCGCCTCGTATTACTGTGGCAACAACCTATACCGGTGCATCTGCAGAAACAGTAGAAGAAAGCGTGACCCAGGTGCTGGAACAGCAAATTAAAGGTATCGACCGCTTGCTGTATTTCAGCTCAAGCAGTGATTCCTCAGGTCGAAGCCGGATCAGCATCAGTTTTGAAAATGGTACCGATCCAGATACAGCACAAGTACAGGTTCAAAATGCGATTAACGGGGTTCTCAATCGTTTGCCAGATGATGTCCAGCGACAGGGCGTGAATGTCTTCAAATCTCTTGGCGATACCCATATGGTCATCGGTTTGTATGATGAGTCACGGCGTAGCAGCAATATTGAACTGTCTGATTATTTGACCACGCATCTGGAACAGGATATTTCCCGAATTGATGGCATTGGGGAAGTGGATGTTTTTGGTTCACAGTTCGCAATGCGCATCTGGCTGAATCCAGCAAAATTGAAACAATATAACCTGATGCCAAGTGATGTGCGGGCAGCGATTGAATCACAAAATACTCAAGTGGCAGCCGGCGCAATTGGGGACTTGCCAACAGCCGATGATCAGTATCTGAATGCCAAAGTCACATCAGGCAGCCGTTTAAAAACAGTCGAAGAATTTGAAAATATTATTGTGAAGTCTGCCCGGGATGGTAGCTTTATCTACTTAAAAGATGTTGCACGGGTTGAATTGGGTGCGGAAAATTATCAGTCATATAGCACCACCAACGGCTATCCTTCTGCCGGTCTGGGCATTTCACTGGCCTCCGGTGCCAATGCAATTGCGACGTCGAGTCTGATCAAGGCTGAAATCGAGCGACTCTCCCAGCAGTTGCCGGAAGGCTATAAAATTGCCTATCCGCGTGACAATACACCGTTTGTTAAAGAATCGATTAAAGAAGTCGTTAAAACTTTATTCGAGGCGGTCATTCTGGTCGTCATCGTGATGTTTATCTTCCTGCAAAACTGGCGTGCCACCTTAATTCCGACTGTAACTGTGCCTGTAGTTTTACTCGGAACCATGGCAGTACTTTATGTTTTGGGACTGAGTATTAATACGCTGACTTTGTTTGCCTTAGTACTGGCCATTGGCTTGCTGGTCGATGATGCCATTGTGGTGGTAGAGAACGTTGAACGTCTGATGCATGAGCAGCAGCTTACAGCCAAAGAAGCAGCACTGGAATCCATGCAGGAAATTAGCGGAGCATTGATCGGGATTACCCTGGTTTTAACCGCGGTCTTTATTCCCATGGCATTCTTTGGTGGCTCAACCGGGGTGATCTATCGTCAGTTCTCGATTACGCTCGTGGCAGCGATGTCTCTGTCGCTGATGGTCGCACTGATTCTGACACCTGCACTTTGTGCGCTGATTCTAAAACCAAATCCAAAACCTGCCAAGTGGGCGAGTTGGTTTAACCAGAAACTGGATGGTTTGAAGCATCGTTATCTGAAAGTTTCTAATGTCACTCTACAACATAAGGCCATTAGTCTGGTGCTGTTTGCCGGATTGCTCTGCGTATTTGCTTTATTTTATCGCGCCTTACCCACCAGCTTTTTGCCGAGTGAAGACCAGGGTATTCTGAATCTGCAAATCCGGCTGCAGGAAGGCGCGCCAATGAAAAACACCATTCAGGTCGGTGAGCAGATTCGTCAGTATTTTCTGGAAGAAGAAAAGGACAATATCGACTTGGTCATGCTACGTTATGGCCGTAACTTCTCAGGTACCGGTCAGAACCTGGCGACCGGTTTTGTTGCCTTGAAGCATTGGGATGACCGTGCTGGAGAAGAAAATACCGCGCAGGCGATTCGTGAACGTGCTATGAAGCATTTTCGCAGTAACCGCGATGCTCAAGTCAATATCAGCATGCCGGCTTCAGTGAATGGTTTAGGTCAAACCGACGGCCTGGATTTCTGGATTCGTGATATTAACGGTAATGGCCGTCAGTATCTGGAAGAGCAGTTCCAGAATATGCAGGCTGGAGCAGCTCAATATAGTAGCTTTGAAAATCTGGATAAGCGTTCCAATCCGGAAAAAGCCGAACTGAAAGTCAATATTGACCAGAAACAGGCTATGGCCAATGGTCTGAGTCAATCCGCAATCAACAGTACGCTTTCAGCGGCCTGGGGGGGTAATTATATTAATGACTTTATTGATCGTGGCCGGATTAAACGGGTGATTATGCAGGGCGATGCAGAATTCCGTTCCAAACCTGAAGATCTGGCGCAATGGCATGTACGTAATGACCTGAACGAGATGGTGCCTTTCAGTAATTTCGCTCAGGTGGACTGGAGTGGTGGTCCTGAGGTGGTCAACCGTTTTATGGGCTATACCTCGCTGCAAATGCAAGCGGATATGGTCAAAGGTTCCAGTTCTGGTGAAGCGATGCAAGATGTTGAAAATCTGGTGGCAGAACAGGATGGCATTGACGTGGTCTGGAGCGGTTTATCCTTTGAGGAAAAACAATCCAGTAATCAGGCAATCTGGTTATATCTGGTGTCGATTGGTTTCATTTTCCTGTGCCTGGCCGCTTTATATGAAAGCTGGACGATTCCGACTGCGGTCATGTCCGCTATTCCTCTAGGGATTGGTGGGAATATCATTTTTAGTTTTCTGGCAGATTTTCCGAATGATATTTACTTCCAGATTGCTTTGCTGACCACGATTGGTCTGTCCTGTAAGAATACAATTTTAATCGTAGAGTTTGCGGCATTGGCTCAGGAAAAAGGTAAATCGGTAGTTGAAGCTGCACTTGAAGGTGCTTCACTGCGCTTGCGCCCAATCCTGATGACATCTCTGGCCTTTGGTGCTGGGATTCTGCCACTGGTCTTTGCTTTTGGTGCTGGTGCAGCCAGTCGTCGTGAGATTGGAATCAGTGTTTTTGGTGGAGTGATCTTTGGAACGATACTGGTGCTAATTTTTATTCCATTTATGTACGTTTTAATTCGCCAAATGACGATGAAGAAATCACATACATAATATCAATTGAGAATATAGCATTCTAAAATCCCCGTTATAACGGGGATTTTTTTATCGGAAATAAAAAGGTAAAGATTGGCTTAAATTTAAGCATGGTGTGAAAATTGCTATAGAAATCATCTATTCATGGCGTGTGCATCCTAAAGATGCATTTGATGGGGATTTCTGATTTATGTTGTCGCGCTTTTTTATTTATCGTCCCAAGTTTGCAGCGGTCATTGCAATTTTAATGATGGCCCTTGGGGTATTTGCACTTCAAAAAATTCCCATTGAACATATGCCAAATATGGATACGCCAGCTTTAGGCGTTTCCGCAGGTTATCGTGGTGCATCGGCTGAAACAGTTGAGCAATCGGTGACCCAGATTCTGGAACAGGCGGTAAAAGGCATTGAAGGTCTGGAAACTTTTCACTCCAGCAGTTCGGTGGGACGGGCCCAACTTACGCTGCAATTTGAGCCAGGAGTCGATCTTGATCAAGCCCAGTTACAGGTTCAAAACGCCGTGAATGGTGTATTGAGCCGCTTACCTGAAGAGACGCAGCAGGGCGGAGTCAATGTTTATAAATCAGGGTATGACCAGTTTGCACTATTAAGTTTATATGATGAGAGTGGGCAGAGTAGCGTTACCGAACTTTCAGATTATTTGATGGTCCACGTCGAACCGCGTTTGTCACGTATTGAAGGTGTAGGGGAAATTGACCTGTACGGTGCAGGTTATGCCATGCGGATTTGGCTAAATCCGCATAAGTTGCACCAGTTTAACCTGATGCCAAGCGATATCCGTAATGCCATTGAAACTCAAAACGCGCCACTGGCTTCAGGCGCAATTGGTGGTTTGCCGACGATGCAGGATCAATATCTCAATGCCAAGGTCAGTGCCGGTTCACATTTAAGCAGTGTGAAAGAATTTGAAAATATCATCGTTAAAACCACAGATTCCGGTTCATTGCTGTATTTAAAAGATGTGGCACGGGTAGAACTAGGTGCAGAAAGTTATAACCACATTAACTATACCAACGGACAGCTCTCTTCAGCTTTATCGATTACTTTGGCGCCGCGGAGTAATGCTATTGCCGTGTCCAAACAGATTCAAGACGTATTAAAAAACGCTCAGGCCAATTTGCCACCGCACTACCAGTTGCAAATGACCATGGACAAAACTCCATTTATTACCAGCTCAATTGAACAGGTAGCTAAAACTCTGGTTGAAGCCATTATTCTGGTCATTGTGGTGATGTTTATCTTCCTGCAAAACTGGCGTGCCACGATTATTCCGGCCGTTACGATTCCGATTGTGGTTTTGGCGACCTTTGCAGTGCTGTATGTCTTGGATATGACTCTGAATAGTTTTACCTTATTTGCCCTGATTTTAGCCATTGGTCTGCTAGTCGATGATGCCATTGTAGTGGTGGAAAATATTGAACGCCTGATGCAGGACGAACATCTGGATGCCAAAGCGGCTGCCTTAAAATCCATGCAGGAAATGAGTGGAGCACTGGTCGGTATTACGCTGGTACTTACTGCAGTATTTATCCCGATGGCTTTCTTTGGCAGTATTACTGGGGTGATTTATCGTCAATTTTCCCTCACTTTGGTAGTGGCGATGTTGCTGTCTTTATTCGTGGCCTTGGTCATTACCCCGACATTTGCGGCACAATTATTGAAACGCAAATATCATCAGGCTCGCTGGGCGCAGCGCTTTAACCATGGCATGGATCAGCTCAATGCCGGTTACCAAAAAGTTTCAGCTCGAAGCATGCAATTGAAATTCACGATGTTGGCACTGTTTGGTGTGTGCATAATGGGCTGCGGCTGGGTATATAAGCATTTGCCGGAAGGCTTGATGCCCACCGAAGACATGGGCTTTGTCATGGGGCAGATCGTCATGCCTGGCAACGCACCGCGTTCAGAAGTCGAAAAAGTCGGGCGTGAAGTACAAGACTATTTAATGAAACATGAATCAGAACGCATTCAGAGTGTAGGCGTCTGGTATAGCGGCAACAACGTTGGTGTAGGCCCGTATCGTGGGCAGCTCTTTGTGGTATTAAAAGACTGGGCTGAACGTAAAAATCCTGAAGATTCGGTCTTTGCCATTGTCGGTCGAGCACAGAAACACTTTGCCAATCATGCCAATGCCCAAATTTTCTTTATGGCGCCTTCCATGTCGAGTAATGGTCGTGTAGTCGATTTCTGGTTGCAAGACCTGGATTATAAAGGAGCTGAATTTTTACAGGAGGCATTTGGCCAGATTGAAGCACGTGCCCAAGGCAAATCATCGATTGAATTTTTACAGCTGGACCAACCCAAAGAAAGTGCTGAGCTGAATATCAAACTTGATGCAGAACGCGTGTTAAAGCATTCCATTCCTCAGCAAAATGTAAACAGTACTTTGGCCGCAGCGTGGGGTGGAACTTACATCAATGACTTTATTGATCGCGGGCAGATTAAACGTGTGATTATGCAGGGTGAAGCAGAATACCGTTCCAAACCTGAAGATCTGGCCTTCTGGCATGTACGCAATCAAAAAGGTGAAATGCTGTCATTTAACCAGTTTAGCAGTCTGAATTGGCAGGGCGGGCCGAACAGTATTAACCGCTATATGGGCTATAACGCTGTTCCAGTCTATGCCGGGATTCCAAAGGACAAGTTTTCCAGTCAGACCATGCAGGATGTTGAAACATTGGTAGATACTCAGGAAGGCGTGAATCTGGCCTGGAGCGGAGCTGCATTGGAAGAAAAGCGTAGCAGCGGTCAGGCGATTTTTCTTTATGTGATTTCGATTGCCTTTATTTTCCTGTGTTTAACCGCTTTATATGAAAGTTGGACCATTCCTGCGGCCGTGATCAGTGCCATTCCATTGGGCGTAGGCGGCAGTATCTTATTTTGCTGGGTCTTTGGTTTCGCCAATGACATCTTTTTTCATATTGCCTTGCTGACGACGATTGGTCTGTCCTGTAAAAATGCCATTCTGATTGTGGAGTTTGCTGCACAGGCAGAGAAAGCAGGAAAAACCTCAATAGCTGCAGCTTTAGAGGGAGCAAGCTTACGTTTGCGGCCTATTCTCATGACCTCTATTGCATTTGCTGCGGGAGTAATCCCTTTGATTTTTGCTTCTGGGGTCAGTGCGATCAGCCGTCAGGAAATTGGTGCCAGCGTTTTGGGCGGGGTCATTTTTGCAACTATTTTGGTATTATTCTTTATCCCGTTTATGTATGTGTTAATCCGAAACCTGTTTCGTGTCAAAGCAACAAATAAAGTTATACAAATCAATCAGGAAAATGAGGAATACTCACTCTAGGGCGGGTATGTTTCATACCTGCATGGAATGATGGTAGGGAAATGCAGTACCAAGAAAAAATACAGCAACTTCATGAGACTCTGCTGACAGGGGAAAATAATATTCATCAGCTTCTACAAAAGCTAAATATTGCCGATCAGGCCAGAATTTTGTCTGAGCTTGGACCAGCAGAACGCTGTCACCATTTCAAGCAGCTGGAACGTCAGGCAGAAGTACTGGAGTACTTACCACTGGCCATGCAAATCCAGCTGGCCTATCAATTTCCTCTGGAGCAACTGGCCAGTCTGATGGATGCCATGCATTCCGATGACTTCATTGATTTATACAAGCAGATGCCCTGTGAAGTGCAGCAGCAGTTACTTGGAAAATTATCTACCCAGTCGCTACAAACCCTGCGAGAGCTGCATGCTTATCCGGAAGAAACAGCCGGTGCATTAATGAGTTCAGACTTCGTCACGCTTGCTCCCGAACTGAGCATGACGGAGGCGATTGAAACGCTACGTGATATTGCGGGGAATCATGACACTTTATATCTGATCTATATCGTGGATGAGAAACAGCATCTGCTCGGCGTAATTTCCTTAAGGCAAATTATTCAGGCACGGCCGGATGCTACCATTAATGAGGTCATGACCACAGATGTAGTCTATGCCACGGTGGATGAGGATCAGGAGCAGGTCGCCCGTACCTTGGCCTATTATGATTTTATTGCCTTGCCAGTGGTCGACGCGACCCAGAAGCTGGTCGGGATTATTACCTATGATGATGCCATGGATATTGCAGAGGCAGAAAGTACTGAAGATATTTTAAAATCCGGTGCAGTGACGCCTTTGAATGAACTGAGTCTGAAAACCGCACCGATTCTCAGATTGTATCAAAAACGGGTATTCTGGCTGGTCATTCTGGTGTTTGGCAGTCTGCTCTCCGGAATCGGAATTGCCCATTTTGAAGATATTATTTCCACCCATATTGTGCTGGTATTTTTCTTGCCATTGTTGGTGGGAAGCGGCGGGAATGCTGGTTCGCAATCTGCCACCTTGATGGTGCGTGCCTTGGCAACAGGCAATGTGCAGTTTAAGGACTGGTTTAGCCTGCTGGGTCGTGAATCCCTGGTTGCGTTATGTCTGGGTGGAACGATGGCCATTGCTGTATCAATCTTGGGTTATATTCGAGGTGACTGGATGGTCGCCATCGTACTTGCTTTAAGTATGTTAGGTATTGTGCTGATGGGCTGTCTGATTGGCATGAGTTTACCCTTTATTCTCAACAAGCTGAAAATGGACCCAGCCAGTGCATCAGCACCGCTGGTAACGTCGATTTGTGATGCCACTGGGGTGATTATTTACTTGTTTATTGCCTCTCAATTATTGTTTTAAATACCTAGCAATTACAGCTTAAATAGAAAAAATACTTTATGCTCAATTACATCAGCTTCATTTCTGGAAGAACCTATGCCTGATCCCGGACAAAAAAATAAATTGAGCCAACAGGATGTCATTCGTCTGGAGCGGGATCTGGCCAAGTTTGCCAATATGATGGATTCGGTGGTACGGATTCCATTTACCAAGCAGGGCGTCGGGGCAGATGCTGCTTTGAGTACCATTCCGGTAGCTGGAGATATCGCAGGTTTTGTATTGACCAGTTATGCGATTTATAAAGCCCGTCAGATCGGGGTGCCAAGTGAAAAATTAAAGCCAGTCCTGAAAATGGCCGTCATGGATGCTGTGGTCGGCTTTATTCCTGTAGCAGGAACAATATTTGATATTTTTATTCGTCCTAGCCGTAAGGCACTGGATATTGTGCATCAGCATATCCGGGACGAATACCAGATCCGTACCGATCATCATGTGGTACATCCATTTCTGCATGAAAGTTTGGAACGCAGACAACAGCAATCTGCTTTCTGGCGTAATCCTGTGGTGGCCTGGATCTGGATTCATCTACCAGATATCTTAGGAACTTTCTTTTTGATTCTGTTAATTATGGCCATTGGCTGGGGCACAATGCAGCTCTTTCAATGGTTTAAAGCCTGAAGGTTTATAAACCTAAACTTAATAAAAAAGCCTGCAAATGCAGGCTTTTTTCTATCAAGCAATCAATGCGTTGCTTAAGGGCAATCGAGTTGTTGCAAAGCAGCAACACGTTGTTCAATCGTTGGGTGAGTCTGGAACAGTGCCGCCAGACTAAAACCTTGTTCCTGACCAGCAGAAATTGCAAAGGCTTTCATTTCTTTCGGCATAGTATCCGGCATTTCTGATTCCGCCTGTAAACGTAATAACGCTGAAATCATCGCCTGTTTGCCTGCCAAACGTGCACCTGCTTCATCAGCACGATACTCACGGTAGCGTGAGAACCACAGCACGATCGCTGAAGCCATAATACCAAATACGATATCCAGCACAATGGTAATCACAAAATAGCCAATACCCGGTGCCTCACCTTCTTCACGACCGAAGATCGTACGGTCTACAAAGTCGCCAACTACACGGGCAAAGAACATGACAAATGTGTTGACTACACCTTGGATCAAGGCCAGTGTCACCATATCGCCATTGGCAACGTGACCAATCTCGTGTGCCAGTACCGCACGAAGTTCGTCTTTATTCATGCGTTCAAGCAGACCCGTGGACACAGACACGAGCGCATCGTTCTTGTTCCAGCCTGTTGCAAAGGCATTTGACTGATAAGATGGGAAAATACCCACTTCCGGCATTTTAATGCCAGCGCGCTGAGAAAGTTGCGCAACTTCTTGTAATAACCATGCTTCTGCCTGGTTACGAGGGGCATTTGGGTCAATCAGTTCAGTACCGGTTGTTTTTTTCGCCATCCATTTAGACATGAACAGGGAAATCAGTGATCCCACCATACCGAACACAAAACAGATCACCAACAGGTTGCCTAGATTCAAGCCACCCGCGCCATGGTAACTACCGACACCGAAGAGTGACAGGATAATGCCAGCTACAACCAGTACCGCGAGGTTGGTTAGCAAGAACAAACCAATCCGCATCATTGAGAAATCCTCTTATTATAAAAAAATAATCTGATTAGCAAATGAAAATCATTGAAATCAATATGGGGTGAAATGACTAAAAATTCAAGAAAAAAAATGGCCCTAGATCACAAAACACAGCTTTATTTTTTGCTGCATTTTCGCTAAGGCTATTTAGAATCAAATGATTTTGATTTATTTATTCACTTAAATAAATTTTAGCTGCTGCTGTTGCATTCGCCGTTGCATAAGAACCCATCGGTGCATCGGTATAACTGCCATCAGAATTCATAATAATCTGACGCTGATACTTGGCTGCCTGAATGTGTGAAGTACTGCTGCTATCATTGGAGTAGTTCGCTGAACTGGCAATGATGCGGCCTTCACTGGATGATGTGCTAGACGTGGTTGTACTTGCACTCACGCCATGAGTATACAGATTTTGATAACGGCTGGTCACACGGCGTACATAATCCTGAGTCTCCCGGAAAGGCGGGATTCCACCATATTTGCTGACATTGCCTTCACCGGCATTATAGCCCGCCAGTGCCAGGCTGGTATTGCCATTAAAACGCTTTAATAACCAGGCCAGATATTTAGCACCCGCCATAATGTTCTGATGAGGATCATAGGCATTGCTGACATTAAAGCGACGTGCTGTGGCCGGCATCAGCTGCATCAAACCTTGTGCACCCACAGGGGAGCGGGCATGGGTATTAAAGCCGGATTCAGTATGCATGACTGCTTTAATTAAGCCTTCAGACACACCATAAGTCTGGGCGGCCTGACGAATGATCGAATCAAAAGCATTCTTATTCTTGCTATAGCTAGGCAAAACCGACGACTCGCTGCTGCCCCAGTTACTATAGCTATGAATATTGCTATCCGGATAATAAGTCTTCTTTTCGACCTGAAGATGATTATAACGGCTCTTCTTATTGGTCAATAAGGTACTGCCGTTTTTATCACGCAACTGATAGATGGTTTCACCGGCATACACCAAATGACTGCAGCCCAGCATAAGCAAGCTACCGATCAGTTGACACCCCAAGAAATACGTCTTTATTTTCATTGTTTATATTTGATAAATAATAAGCTAGAAAAATTCATGGATGAGTTTAACAAAAAATTACGTAATGCACAGCCTTATACGCTGCATTTATAAACGAGTATGTAAACGGGAACAGCTGTCAATATTTTGAACATTAAAATATTTTTTTTATTTAATTTAAAACCTTAGGGTTGACAGCTTTAAGTTGTTGATTTTAATAATAAAATAAATTGATCAAAAAATGATCAATTTAAAGAAAAGCCTTAAATTTTGAGGTGAACAAGTTGTCAAGTCCATTTCAATCCACAAAGTTATCCACAGCTTTTGTGGACAACTGTGGAAAAGTCCAAAAGATAAGTATCTCGCTTAAAAATTGAACTAAATCGTTCAATATATCAATCTAAATAAAACATGAAAATGAAACTAATATGGCATTTGTATGAAAATAAATTCTTTTGATGCGATACGGAACCGAATCAGCTAAAATTGCGCGGTATTTCTATTTATGGGTTATTCTCGTCTATGTACTCGCCAGTTGAATCCGAGCAAGGATTTAATTTCAAACCTGAACTGCCAACAAGCTCTGCCTACTACCGTTTGTTGAAGAAGCTTCGCCGCCAGGTCGGACATGCCATTCGCGACTTCAAGATGATTGAAGACGGCGACAAGGTCATGGTGTGTATTTCTGGTGGTAAAGACAGTTATACCTTGCTTGATATCCTCCTTCAGTTTAAACGCATTGCACCAATCAACTTTGATGTGGTGGCGGTTAACCTGGACCAGAAACAGCCCGGTTTCCCGGAAGATGTATTACCGCGTTATTTAGAAGAAAATAACATTCCGTATTACATCTTGGAAAAAGATACCTACAGCATTACCAAAAAACTGACACCGGAAGGTAAGACTTACTGTGCAGTATGTTCACGTCTGCGCCGTGGTTCTTTGTACGGTTTTGCTCAGGAAATTGGCGCGACTAAAGTGGCGCTGGGTCATCACCGTGATGATATTTTGGCAACATTCTTCCTGAACCTGTTCCATGGGGGCAGCCTGAAAGCCATGCCGCCAAAACTGCTGTCTTCTGACAAAAAGAATATCCTGATTCGTCCATTGGCCTATGTGGAAGAAAAAGACATCATCAAATATGCACAGATGCGTCAATTTCCAATTATTCCATGTAATTTATGTGGCTCTCAGGAAAATCTTCAACGTGCCATTATCAATGACATGTTACGTGAATGGGACAATGCACATCCAAAACGTCTGCACAGCATCTTTGGTGCCTTGCAAAATGTTTCACCATCTCAGTTAGTTGACCGCGAATTATTTGATTTTGAAATTCTGGATAGCCAGCGCGAATTCGATTTCAAAGGCAGCTGTTCAACTGAAGAGGCGGTAGAAGGTGAGAACCGCCGCATCAATATGGTCAATTTGGGCTTTGCAGCGGACTAATCGACCTATATAAAGTTAAGCCGATACAGGCATGGGCTACGGCCTATGCCTGAATCAAAAATAACACAAGATAAGAACTACAAAAATTGAACGGTGCGTACAAAATTCGTTAGCCTTTGCCATAATGATCATGTTATAACAAGTCACAAGCATAATAGCTTCAACCTGATGTCGTCTGGATAGTCGACACAAATGAATAAATAAATTGAGGAAAGATCATGCCTGCTTTTTTAACTGATGATTGGTTTTCGACTGTAGACACGCTCACTGCACAAGCTGGTGATTTGGATTTGCCACCTGCTTTGGCGAATCTGGCAATTAATTTGGTCGTTGCAGACACTACAGGTAATACAGAATTATCTTTGGAAGGTGGCGCGATTAAAAAAGGTTTGTCTCCAAATGCAAAAACAACATTGAACATGGATGGCGAAACCTTACGTAAAGTTTTCCTTGAGTTTGATATGGCGGCTGCAATGCAAGCCTTCATGACAGGTAAAATCAAAGTGCAAGGCGATATGTCTCAATTGATGGCATTACAAACAGCGAAGCCAAGCCAAGCTCAAAAAGACCTGTTCAAGAAAGTTCTTGAAAATACCACAGCTTAATAGTTTTGATCTAAAAAGCTGTAGTAACAAAAAAGCTTACCCTGAGGTAAGCTTTTTTTTATAGCTGAATATCTGGATTTGAAATGATCAGGCTTAAATATTCACCAGCTGTGGAGTGGTCTTGATGTGTTCCAGATAGGCACGAATACGGGTCACGTATTGCAGGGCCTGACGGTAACGACCATTACTGGCTTTATTCTGTTCCAGATAAGCATACAGGTTTACCCAGTTATTCGGATTCTTGCCTTGGGCCTGAATACGTTTTTGCAGCTGATTCACAGCACCTGGGCCCATGTTATAGGCAACTAAAGCAAACCAGTTACGATCCGGATAAGGGATATGTTCATAACGGCTCAGCATCTGGTCATAGTATTTGGCACCCCCATCAATACTTTCGCCTGGATCTGTCCGGTTACTAACCCCCATCGCTTTTGCGGTAGAGCTTGTGAGCATCATCAGACCGCGGACACCGGTGGGAGATACGGAGTTTGGCTTTAGATAGGATTCCTGGTAACCGATCGCGGCGAGCAGGTGCCAGTCCAGATCGTACTGCTGAGCAGATTTCTGGAAGCTTGCCTTGTATGTGGGGAGGCGCTGGTTCAGGTCCTGTTGAATTTCATCCCAAGAATGTTCTTCTACCACATTCTGATTGTAGAAGGATGCAAGCTGCTTGATCGCACCGCTTTGTTTGCCTTGACATACAAAAGCACTGGCGGTTTGACTCAAGGGATCACTGGCTGATTTAAATACCAGATTCAGATTGGAATTCAGTCCATTACTGGCCAGTGCAGACTCATCACCACAAGTGGCAGAAAAAGCTGTTAAACGCTGTTGTTCAATCGTACCCAGATCAGTGGTGGTCATGGCCAGATTGGCTTTGCCTTGGGCTACCCATTTCAGGGCCGTGGCATTATCCGGAACAGTTTTAAAATCCAGCTTAACATTCAGGCTGTTGGCATAGTTACGAACCAGGTCATAACCAAAGCCATGCTGATGTTGTCCATCCTGAAACACAGTCGTTGGACTTTGAACTGTGACGACGGTGAGTTTGTTGCTATTGACCACATGATCATATTGAAATGTGGTTTTAGTGGCATTGATACTATGAAAGGGGATAAGTGCCGTACTCAGTACCAGTGCTTTTACAGGGAGAGAAGAGATAAAAGAGCTAAGGCAAAGCCTCGACCCAGTGGTTGAACTACTGTGCATGTTGTCTCCGCTACAAGTAATTTATGCCCTAAAAATCACAGCCAATACTAGCCAGAAACTTTTAAAAGTTTGATAAATTCAATAAGGGTTGGGCAGTCATGACGTCATTCAAAAATGACTAAATTGATCGGGAAATATGTAGAAAAACTACATAGATTAAAAAATAAGCGATTCCAAAAGTAGGGTGCATATTAAAGATCAAAAAATGAATTGTCAAATTTTGTACATAATTTATTTTTTAAATGTAATTTAAGTTATTAAATTTATTGAAGAAAAAAATTGCATATTCTGGCTTGTCCTAAAACTCCAAATAAAATAAGCTCTTAATGTCTAAAAACTGGTTCAAAATTGGCAATTAAAATACATGAAATCTAACCTGATTACCCGTGGTGGACATGATAAATTGGTGGCAGAACTTAAAAATCTCTGGCATGAAGAACGTCCTGAAATTACCAAAAAAGTGAACTGGGCAGCCAGTCTCGGCGACCGTTCGGAAAACGCAGATTACCAGTATAACAAACAGCTTTTACGTAAAATTGATCGTCGGGTTCGTTATCTGGGCAAGCGTTTGGAAGAGCTGCGAATTGTCGATTTTTCTCCTGAACAGGAAGGCAAAGTTTATTTTGGTGCCTGGGTCGAAATTGAAAATGAACAGGGTGAGCAAAAGAGCCTTCGGATTGTGGGCGTCGATGAAATTTATGATCATCATCCGCAGCATATTTCGATTGATTCACCCATGGCACGTGCCCTGTTAGGCAAGTCAGTGGATGATGAAGCTGAGGTGATGACACCATCCGGCAAGAAACTCTGGTTTATCAATTCAATTCGCTATGAAAAGCCAGAAAATTCAGAAGATTAATGAAATTGATTTTATTTTGTGCAGTTGATGCAGAGAAATTGGAAAAATATTTGCCAAGCGCAATTTTTATTTATATGATGGCGGCCATGGAAGCGTGGCAGAGCGGTTTAATGCACCGGTCTTGAAAACCGACGAGGGCTTATACCCCTCCGTGAGTTCGAATCTCACCGCTTCCGCCAGATACGAAAACCCCGATCATTGATCGGGGTTTTTATTTTTAACTCATTAAAATGATTTTAAATTTTCATTGTTCAAAATGATGTGAATATTAAGGCTAAATTCATTCTGAAAATAAAAATATCAGCCCCTAAATCTTATGTATAAAATTTTATCTACTCTAAAATTTTCGTCTGATTTTTAACTGAATGAACTGATTTTTACAGAAGTTTTGCGAAAATTTATTGCCAAAAAACAGAAATATTTATATGATGGCGGCCATGGAAGCGTGGCAGAGCGGTTTAATGCACCGGTCTTGAAAACCGACGAGGGCTTATACCCCTCCGTGAGTTCGAATCTCACCGCTTCCGCCAGATACGAAAAACCCCGATCATTGATTGGGGTTTTTTATTGTCTGATCATTGGGGTTTATAGGTCAGACTCAGATGGAAGGCTGCCCTGAATTTCCTGTTGTATCCATGCAACAAATTTTTCAATCAGCGGTGAGCTTTCCTGACTGGAATGGACCAGATAATAGCCTCGTTTCTTTTCTAAGGTCTTACTGGATACCAGCACCAATTCCTGTCGCTTTAATTCTTTTTCAATTAGCATTTGCGGGATCAAGGCCATTCCCATGCCATGGCTAGCCACTACAGCGAGCATAGAAAACAGTTCATGTCGTTGCCCCTGCAAAGGATTTGGATGTTGGATCTGATGTAGCTTGAACCAGTCTTCCCAGATATTCGGCCGGGTGGTTTGCTGTAATAAAGGGAGTTGAACCAGTTGTTCAGCACTTAAGTCATAGCTGTAGTCATTAATCTTTTGTGCATCGGGAAAATACTGTTGAATCAGGTCAGGTGCACAGACAGCAACTACATCTTCATGCATTAGAAAATGGCTATGCGTACCAGGCCATTGTTCGACCTGTTGAGGTGTTCCTGCATAAATAGCAGCATCGAAAATCTGTTCCTGAAACAGAAAAGGGCGGGTGCTGGTTTCCAGATGTATCGTAATTTCAGGATACAGCCGATTAAAGCTCTGGAGTTTAGGTAATAGCCAGCGAGTCGCAAACGTAGGCACTACGCCCAGTTTTAAAGTACCGCCGCGCCCTTGATGCGTAATGACATCCAGTGTTGACTGTTCCAGTCCTTTGAGATGCGGAGTGATACTTTTTAAATATTGCTGTCCAGCATGATTGAGTTCTACACCATGCCGCGTACGGGTAAATAAAGCCGTGCCTAAATACTCCTCCAGTTGCTGGATCTGGCGTGAAACTGCACTTTGGGTTAAAAACAGTTCCTGTGCAGCATAGGTATAACTGGCATGACGTGCAGCAGTTTCGAAACAGATCAGCGCTTGCAGGGAAGGTATTTTTCTACGCACCTGTTCCTCCTTGAACTTAAAATGGTCAGATATCAATAAATGGTATATCAATCTAATACTACTATACGACTTTGGTATAAAAAATAGGCAAATTAGCTATGAAAATAATTTCTAGAAATAGCAACTTATATAAGGTATGCATAAAGTGCATAGCTACATGCAAATTTATTGTTTGAACAAGTCATGATTCATGCCTAGAGTCAATCTGAAGGATAAAACAACATCATCTAATAGATGAAGGATTGGCAGGGAATATTATGAATCAAATGGTCGATACGAAAAAAACCAGCAAAGTCTATTTTAACTGGCAGGATCCATTTTTACTGGAACAGCAACTGACTGAAGAAGAACGCATGATCCGTGACAGCGCGCATGCGTACTGTCAGGATAAGCTGATGCCACGTGTACTAGAACAGTTCCGCCATGAAAAAACTGATCCAACCATTTTCCGTGAAATGGGTGAACTCGGTCTGTTGGGTCCAACCATTCCAGAACAATACGGCGGTGCAGGTTTAAACTATGTCAGCTATGGTCTGATTGCTCGTGAAGTAGAACGTGTAGATTCGGGTTACCGTTCTATGGCCAGCGTGCAAAGTTCTCTGGTGATGGTGCCCATCAATGAATTTGGTTCTGAAGAACAGAAACAGAAATATTTGCCAAAACTGGCGAGCGGTGAATATATCGGTTGTTTCGGTCTGACTGAACCAGATCATGGTTCTGATCCGGGCAGCATGATTACTCGTGCCAAAAAAGTCGATGGTGGTTACCGTCTGACTGGCGCAAAAATGTGGATTACCAACAGTCCGATTGCGGATGTCTTTGTGGTTTGGGCGAAAGAAGTGTCTCCTGAAGGCAATGTCGGTGATATTCGCGGCTTTATTTTAGAAAAAGGCTGGGAAGGGCTTTCTGCACCAGCGATTCACGGTAAGGTTGGCCTACGTGCTTCGATCACCGGTGAAATCGTGATGGACAATGTTTTTGTACCAGAAGAAAATGCATTCCCGGAAATCCGTGGTTTGAAAGGTCCATTTACCTGTCTGAACAGTGCTCGTTATGGTATCGCCTGGGGTGCGATGGGTGCAGCTGAATTCTGCTGGCATACAGCGCATCAATACACCATGGACCGTAAACAGTTCGGCCGTCCATTGGCTGCGAATCAGCTGATCCAGAAAAAACTGGCAGACATGCAAACTGAAATTGCATTAGGTCTACAAGTGGCTTTACGTTTTGGCCGTATGAAAGACGAAGGCATTGCTTCAGTAGAAGGCACTTCACTGATCAAGCGTAATAACTGTGGTAAAGCTTTAGACATTGCCCGTTTAGCGCGTGACATGATGGGTGGTAACGGGATCTCTGATGAATTTGGTGTAGCTCGTCATCTGGTGAATCTGGAAGTGGTCAACACTTATGAAGGTACACATGATGTACACGCCTTGATTCTAGGTCGTGCGCAAACAGGTATTGCTGCATTCTCCAATTAAAAAAGGAAACTTTTTCGTGCAGGGTATGGCTTTCAATCGCCTAACCCTGCGTCATTTTCTTACTCCAATTACACTCCTTTGCCGAAGTGATGTTTGACTTCGGCATTTTTTATATCTCTATGTTTGCAAGAATTCATCTAAAGCTTGAGTGAAAATAGTCACATCCCGGTTGACGCGGTATGATAGACAGATTCAGGCGTTGGAACAGATTATGAAAATTGTCGCAGATGAAAATCTGGCATTTACCGATTATTTCTTTGCAGAATTTGGCGATATTCAGCATTGTGCAGGAAGAACTCTCACTGCGAACGATGTAAAAGATGCCGAGGCTTTATTGGTCCGTTCCGTGACCAAAGTCAATGCAGCACTCGTACAGGACAGTCAGATTAAATTCGTCGGCAGTGCCACCATTGGTACAGATCATCTGGACATTGCTGCACTAGAACAACAGAACATCCGCTGGAGCAATGCACCCGGTTGTAATGCGCAGGCGGTAGCTGAATATGTGATTACGGCTCTATTATATTTACAACCCCAATTGATCAATGCAAATAAAGAATTCACCTTGGGCATTGTCGGTCTAGGAAATGTCGGTTCGCGTTTGGCAACAATGGCCAAATTGCTGGACTGGAATGTGATTGCCTACGATCCCTTTGTGCAGCGCGATCAGGTTCATCAGGTTGAATTTGAAGAACTGCTAAAAACTGCAGATGCCATTTCCATTCATGTACCTTTAACCAAAACAGGTCAGCATCCAACTTATCATTTGATTAATGCTGCCGCACTTGGGGAAATGAAGCCTGAAGCCATTTTAATTAATTCAGCGCGTGGGCCAGTCATTGAAGAAGCAGCACTAATTGCTGATATTCAGGCAACTCAACGTCAGGTTGTACTGGATGTGTTTGAGCATGAACCGGAAATTTCTGAACAGTTGCTGAATCTGATTACTTTGGTGACGCCGCATATTGCAGGTTATAGTCTGGAAGGTAAGGCACGCGGTACTCAAATGATTTACGACGCATTTTGCCAGACTTTCGGCTTTGAGATTAATAAGCAGTTTGAAAGCCAGTTGCCTGTCTGTGAACAGTTTTTCCAGAATCAGGATTTAAAACTGGCGCTACAGCAGCATTTAACCCAGATCTATGATATCGCCCGTGATGATGCCAATCTGCGTGCCTGTTTAAAAGATGGCAAAGTCGATCAGAAAGCATTTGATCATTTACGCAAGACTTATCCTTTACGCCGTGAATGGGCCGCTCATGGAGGGCCAAAGGCATGAGTCAGATTGTATCTTATCAACCGACCTGCGACTTAAAAGCCATTAAAGCACGTGCCAACATGTATGCCCAGCTCCGTCAGTTTTTTGCTGAACGTGACGTGCTGGAAGTAGAAACACCGATTTTATCTCAGGCTGGTGTGACCGATGTGCACCTGGCTTCGATTCAGGCCCAGCGTCATGTCATGGGTAAGCTCGGCACACATTATCTACAGACCTCACCTGAATTTGCCATGAAACGTTTATTGGCGAGTGGTAGTGGACCGATTTACCAGATCTGTAAGGTGTTTCGGGATGATGAACACGGCCGCAAGCACAATAGTGAATTCAGCATGCTGGAATGGTATCGTCCGGCCTTTAGTCTGAAAGATCTGATGTTTGAAGTGACAGATCTGTTAAATGTGACGCTTAAGGCACGTTTTGGAGAAATCCGCCCCACTGTGCTCAGCTATAAACATGCCTTTATGGATCGCCTGGATCTCAATCCTTTACAGGCCACTTTGCAGCAACTCAAAGATTGCTGTCGCAGGGTAGGTCTCAATCTGGACTTGGGGGATGACCGTTTAGGGTATATCGACCTTTTATTCTCGCATATGGTCGAGCCAAGCCTGGGTTTCGATACGGCTGTATTTCTGACAGATTTTCCACCGGAACTGGCATCATTGGCTAAAACCAGAATCGATGAAGATGGGGAACTGGTTGCGGCCCGTTTCGAGTTGTATATCGAAGGGCTGGAACTGGCCAATGCTTATGATGAGCTGATTGATGCTGAAGTTTTGCGTTCCCGCTTTGAAGCAGATAATGCAGAACGGGCAGTGCTTGGCTTGCATGTCATGCCGATTGATGAGTATTTGCTGGCGGCATTGCCACAAATGCCGGAATGTTCAGGTATTGCCCTAGGTCTTGATCGCTTGCTGATGATTGCAACCAATCAGATGAAATTGGAAAAAGTGATTACTTTCCCGGCTGAAATTTCATAAATTAAATTCACGATTGATCAGCTGGTTATGACTGGCTGATCATTCCAGATGCTTACGAAATCCAATACTGTAACTGTCAAATCCCAGTCCTTGATAAAAGGTATGCGCAGGGTGGTTTTCTTCGCGATTTCCGCTGTTGAGCTGAATCATCTTGAAGCCTTGCTCTTTTGCAATCTGTTCAATAACAGCCATCAGTTGCTTGCCAATACCTTTTCCACGATGGGCCTGATCAATTACAAAAGCCTGAATCCTTAAGTATCCACCGTCAAATTCCCTGGTGTATTCCTGAATAAAACCGGCATAGCCGATTACATGTGAATCCTGTTCTATAACTAGTGTCTGATAATGACTGTCTTGATGAATCCGTTCCCAACGCTGTTTGATATTTTTCAGCGTAGAGGGATAGCCAAGCTGAATCGTGAGTTGATGAACGTCATACAGGTCTTTTTCAAGATCCAGTTGACGGATGAGATAAGTCATTAGACATATTCTTAGCTAAAAATAATATCAATCATAATCAATATTTACTTTGCTTAAGTGTTGAAAGTGCACAGTAACTTCAAAGAATTATTGCTATCTATATAGAAAATCGAGATGAATGAGATTTCAGATATTAAATAAAAAGGCCCCTTGAAGGAGCCTAATGTTTAAAGTATGGCACTATGCTGTTCTTTCAGTTCTGCTAAAGCCGCAATCCGTCGTTCAATTAGCATTTCACCAATATCCGGACCTTGAATTTCTGGTGGCAAGTCTTGTGCTTTAATGCTACGTACGACCTGCATGGCATCCAGCACATATTGAGCCTGAGGATAAGCACGATTTTCTAGACCCAAACGTCCACGGGAGTCACATTCACAAGCCTGTACAAACGCTTCAACACGTTCAGGACGACGTAAAACATCTAGACGCTGTAATAAACGCCATAAAGTGCCAGGTTTTAAGTTAAAAGCCTGGTGACATTTTAAGTGTTCTTTACAAACTGCCAATGCCAGCTGTTTGGTATGAGTTGGAACTCTTAAACGTTCACATAGCTCATTTACCGGTTTGATCCCACGTTCTTCATGCATGATATGGCGTGGCAATTCTTCAACAGGGGTTAATGCCTTACCCAGGTCATGAACCAGAACTGCAAAACGAACATCCAGACTATAATTTTGGCGGCAGGCTTGCTGTAAAGACATCATGGTATGAATACCACAGTCAATTTCCGGATGATATTCAGGACGTTGCGGAATGCCATATAAGGCATCCAGTTCCGGGAACAGCACTTTTAAAGCACCACAACTACGTAATACTTCAAAATACACATCTGCATCCTGTTCCATCAGTGCGCGTGTGGTTTCTTTCCAGACCCGCTCAGGTGTCAATGCATTAAGCTCGCCCGATTCCGCCAGCTGCTTCATCAGCACCAACGTTTCTTCTGCAATGCTAAAACCCTGATGTTGATAACGCGCAGCAAAGCGGGCAATCCTTAAAACACGTAAAGGATCTTCGACAAAAGCTTCTGATACATGACGCAGTACACGATCAGCCAGATCTTTTTGACCGCCATAAGGATCATAAATCTTACCTGAATCATCCATGGCCATGGCGTTGATGGTCAGGTCACGGCGGATCAGATCCTCTTCCAAGGTAACACTAATATCGGTATAAAATTCGAAACCATGATAACCATAGCCAGACTTGCGTTCGGTACGTGCCAGAGCATATTCGTCTTTGGTTTCAGGATGAAGAAAAACAGGGAAGTCCTTGCCAACAGGTTGAAAACCTTTAGCAAGCAATTGTTCCGGCGTCGCGCCGACAACCACATAATCTTTTTCGTGATAGGGGTGTCCAAGTAAATGATCCCGAACTGCACCGCCTACTAAATAAACTTGCATGAAAAAACCTCTATTCTTACAAGCATCATGCTACAGAATAGAGGTTTTCTCAAGTCAAGAAGTTACGCTGATGCGTACATTCTTTAAAGCGCGTTTTTTTCTGCTTCCTGAATTTCAGCGACAGTTAACGCAGTCATATTCACTACGCGACGAGTCGTTGCAGTTGGTGTCAGGATATGAACAGGTTTCGCAGCACCAAGCAGGATAGGACCAATGGTCACGTTATTACCTGAAGTTGCTTTTAACAGGTTAAACGAAATATTGGCTGCATCCAGATTTGGCATGATCAGCAAGTTTGCAGAACCTTTGAAACGAGAGTTCGGGAATGCAAACTGACGGATATTTTCGTCCAGTGCTGCATCACCATGCATTTCACCTTCAACTTCAAGCTCAGGTGCAGTTTCAGAAAGGATTTCATATACACGGCGCATTTTTTGTGCGCTGGCATCGTGCTGGTCTGAACCGAAGCTAGAGTGAGAAAGTAGGGCAACACGTGGAGTAATACCGAAACGACGTACTTCTTCAGCAGCCAGAATCGTCATCTCAGCAAGCTGTTCAGCCGTTGGATTACGGTTGATGTAGGTATCCGCGATAAACAGGTTGCGCTCTTCAAGCATTAATGCGTTTAAGGTGAAGAAGGTATTATGGCCATCCTGTTTGCCGATGACATTGCTGACAAAGTCCAGATGGATGTCATAGCTTGAGTAAGTACCACATAACATACCGTCCGCCATGCCATGACGAACCAGCATCGCAGCGATCAGGGTAGAACGGCGACGCGCTTCACGGTGTGCATATTCAGGCGTTACACCTTTACGTTGCATCAGGTTGTAATAGTCATCTGCAAATTTTTCGTAATCTGGGTTCTTTTCCTGATCCACGATAGTGATATTCACACCATCTTCAAGACGTAAGCCTAATTTCTTGATATTGGCTTCGATGACTGCTGGACGACCCACCAGAATCGGTTTTGCCAAGCCTTCATCCACTGCAATTTGCGCAGCACGCAGTACACGCAGGTCTTCACCTTCTGCATAAGCGATACGTTTAGGATCTGTTTTAGCTTGTGCAAAGATTGGTTTCATCATGAAGGCTGAGTTGTAAACAAACTCAGACAGACGTTGACGATATGCCGAGAAATCCTGAATTGGACGAGTTGCCACGCCAGAATCCATTGCAGCTTGAGCAACTGCAGGCGCAATTTCCAGAATCAGGCGTTGATCCAGTGGACCAGGAATCAGGTAATCACGGCCGAAAGAAGCTGATTTTTCTCCATAAGATGCAGCATCTGCTTCTACGTGTGCCATACGTGCAATCGCGTGTACGCAGGCAATTTTCATTTCTTCATTAATGGTGGTGGCACCAACGTCTAATGCACCGCGGAAGATGTAAGGGAAGCACAGTGCATTGTTTACCTGGTTCGGATAGTCAGAACGGCCAGTCGCCATGATGACGTCATCACGAATTTCGTGTGCATGTTCAGGCAGAATTTCTGGATCTGGATTCGCCAAGGCAAAGATAATTGGATCTTTGGCCATCAGTTTCACCATTTCTTTGGTGAGAATACCGGCTGCAGAAAGACCCAGGAACATGTCTGCACCTGCAATCACATCACCGATCTGAGAGGCATCAATGTCTTGTACATATGCTTTTTTAGATTCGTCCAGACCTTCACGTTTAGTTGTTAATAGACCACGTGAGTCAGCAACGATGATATTTTCTTTTTTCGCGCCAAGGGCACAAAGCAAGTTCAAGCAAGATAGGGCAGCAGCGCCGGCACCTGAAGCAATGATCTTGATTTCATCAATTTTTTTGCCGTTTAATTGCAAAGCATTCAGAAGAGCAGAACCTACAATGATTGAAGTACCATGCTGGTCATCGTGGAACACAGGAATTTTCATGCGTTCACGAAGTTTCTGTTCAATATAGAAACATTCTGGAGCCTTAATGTCTTCCAGGTTGATCCCGCCAAAAGTGGGCTCTAGAGAAGCGACAATATCAACAATCTTGTCTGGATCATTTTCAGCAATTTCGATATCGAATACATCAACACCCGCAAATTTTTTGAACAGTACGCCTTTACCTTCCATGACCGGTTTAGACGCCAATGGGCCAATATTACCCAAACCAAGAACTGCTGTACCGTTACTGACCACTGCAACCAGGTTACCGCGTGCGGTATATAGGGCAGCTGTTGAAGGATCACGTTCAATCTCAAGACATGGTGCGGCAACGCCAGGCGAGTAAGCAAGGGCTAAGTCACGTTGGTTGACCAATTGTTTGCTTGGTGTAACGCTGATTTTTCCTGGAGTAGGGAATTCGTGATAGTAAAGAGCCTGCTGCTTTAAAGATTGTTCGTCCATCTGTATCTCTATCGTTGTAAAGATTACCCAGAAAGCGGGTAAAAAATTGCATTTATGGCTCTGAATATAACATTTGTTAAGCACTTAGCCCAGTCAAAGTCGACCATTTTTGCGACAATCTTATTCGAGGTAGATATAGACTTAGACTTGATATATATAAGTTTCAGCGACGCGATTCTGTTCTAAATATGCAGTTGCTTCCAGTTCCGGCAATGGCTTGGAGAAGAAGTAGCCTTGGGCAATATCACAATCTAAATCACGTAGATATTGCAGCTGTTCTTCAGTTTCAATACCTTCAGCGACGACAGTCATGCCCATGGCTTTACCCATCGCGACCATGGCGCTGACAATTGCTTCCTGTTTATGTTCGCCAATTTTAGAGACAAAACTGCGGTCAATTTTGAGAATGTCAATAGGAAAATCGGCAAGATAGGATAAAGAAGAATAGCCGGTACCGAAGTCATCCAGCGAGATATTAATCTGGCGCTGCTTGATCTGGTTCAGCAGATTTTTGACAGATTCAGAGTTTTCAATCAGTGAAGATTCAGTAATTTCCAGTTCCAGACTGGTGCCAGAAATCTGGTTTTCGGTAATGGCCTGATCCAGATCATCAAGTAACTGACCACGACGCAGTTGCTGCGCCACGATATTCACAGAGACACAGATATTATGAAAGCCAAGATCATTCCATTCACGAATCTGTTTAGCAGTTTGCTGAATCACCAAACGGCCGATCTCGGAAATCAGGCTGGTCTGTTCCGCTAAAGGAATAAACAGGCCGGGTGGAATGATGCCTTTCTCAGGGTGTTTCCAGCGTACTAAAGCTTCAAAGCCATAAATGTGCTGGTCATTGAAATTAATTTTCGGCTGATAATAAACTACGAGTTCGCCATTCTGAATGGCTTTACGCAGATCGCGTTCAATGAAAATTCCCTGTTCCAGTAAGGCTGTATTTTCATTGGAGTAGAAATGGATGGTATTCCCGCCGAGATTTTTGGCTTCACTCAGCGCCTGTTCAGCACAGTTATTTAAATAGTCTAACTGACGGCCATGATCCGGATAGAAAGCCACACCCATCGACAGGGTAATCACATAATCCTGACCAAAAATATGGAAAGGAGCCTGGAAGGCTTCAGCAATTCGTTGACAGTGTTCCTGTACAGATGGGCGAATATGCGAGATTTCATACAAAATTGCAAAGTCATCGCCATTTAGATGGGCCACAAACAGGGCTTCAGCATTGGTCAGACGTAAGCGCTGTGCCACCTGACGCAATAGCTCATCACCGCCATTATTAGACAGATATTCATTCAATGGACGGAAACGGTCGATATTGAGTCGGATCACCGCCATTTTCTTGATGGAATCTTTTTGTGTCATCAGATACTGATGCAACTGGTAGTTATAGTAGAAACGGTTTGGCAAATCGGTCAGCGTGTCATAATTTTCCAGATAAGACAGGCGTTGTTCCTGTAATTTACGCTCAGTCAGATCAGAAACGATGCCGATATAGTGGGTGATACGGCCTTCATCATCGGTAATCGCATTGATATGTAACCAGAGTGGCATCTCTTTGCCAGACAGGAATTTCTCACTCAGTTCGCCATCAAAGGAACCGATTTTAACGACTTGTTTGATGATATTGGAATGAATGCTGCGCTGCTGTGACTTATGACTCGCAGTAATATCAAATAGATATTTACCCAAGATGTCATTACGTTCAAAACCGGACAAATTTTCGAAATAAGGGTTCACTTCGATATAACGTAATTCATCATTTAGGATGAAGATCCCTTCAGCTGCTTGCTCAATTACACTGGCTGCCAGTTTCAGGCGTTCTTGAGAACTACGTTCCTGTTGAATATCACGCAAAATTCCCACCATGCGTAAAGGACGGTGAGTTTCGGGATCACGACTGATCACCCGGCCTACATCATGTACCCAACTCCAGACTCCCGGCGCTTGCTGAATCCGGTAAGTTACTTCATAGCGCTCAGTTTTCCCACGCAGATGCTGTTTCATATTGCTTTTGAATGCAGCCAGATCATCGGGATGAATCATATGTTGTAACTGCAAATGATGCTCACTGGATTTCCGTTGTACCTTCTCATCTTTATGATTGGTCAGCAAAATACTGCGGTCTTTGATATTCCAGTCCCATGGACGGATACCGGCGATTTCATGAGTCAGTTCAAGGTTTTGCTGCTGGTTTTTCAGATCAATATTAATCTGTTCAATATCATAAGTACGTTCACGAACTTTCTGTTCCAGTAACTGGTTGCTGAGTTGTAGCTCCAGTTCAATATCTTTGGATTTATTGACTTCTGTTTGTAATTGTTTGCACAGTTCATCAGTCCAGGCGACCTGCTGTTCGGCATTACTCACCAGCAATTCATTTTCTGCATAAAGGCGGGAAGTACGGGTATGAATACGATAGGTACTATTGGCACAGAGCAGGATCACAATAACTGCAAAATTTAGAGCTAGACCAAAGACCGGATTGGCACCAGAAATATGAAAAAACTGAAAGAGTAAAAAGGGTACTAATGAAGGTAAAAATACCAGTGAAAAGTAACTGAGCTTCTGGGTTAAATAAGTTAGACCGAAGGCTTGAGTCACGATTAATAGCAAAGCCGAAAGGGTTAGTGCTTCTATTTCATCAAAATTGATATTGGCCTGCGGCAAGTAATAATAGATCAGGGAAATACCGGAAGCGATACAGCAACCTACCGCAAGGCTCTGAATTTGTAACCAGTAATGCGCATTTTTTAGTTGATATTGTTCAGGCTTAAAATACAGGGTATTGATGAGCCAGCACATGCTGACGGTAATTTCAGTCAGGATAAACCAGAGATTAAAATAACTATTCGATAAGCTATATTGAATGTGATAAACACAGAAAATATAGAGGCAAATAATCATGATACTTAACAGAAAATATCGGCTATGTCGAAGCGTGTTCGCAATCTGAGCACGATGCAAGTGCTCTTTGATATAAGCCTCTTGATTATCAATCATATAATTAAGTGCCTTGTATTCGTCCTGAACGGTTTTTATCCTAGATTTTAATTTTTATTCAAGCCTGAATGATTCTTAAATCAATCAATATGTGTTTCATTATTATTGACTCAAGAGTAGAGTGCTTATAAATAAAAATCAATAAAATTAATAACTAAATTTTACAATTTTGACCGCTTAAATAGTGTAATTCAAAATTGAGAGAGCAACGACAGGAGCAGTTTCGGTACGCAGGACACGTTCACCAATACACCAATTGACAAAGCCTTGCGCATTCGCCGCTAGGATTTCTGCTTCACTCAAGCCGCCTTCAGGACCAATCAGCAAGGCAATATCCGGCGTGGCATTCACCAGAACATCAATTTCTTCTTTATTTGGCGCTAGCACCAGTTTGGTAGTAGGAAGATCAGTTTCCAGCCATTTTTCAAGTGACATTGGCGCTAAAATTTTAGGAACAATATTCATTCCACACTGTTCGCAAGCGGCAATCGCCACACCTTGCCAATGATCCAGTTTTTTCTGGTCGCGGTCGTATTTCAGGCGCATCTCACAGCGTTCAGAGGTTAAAAGCTGAATTTCAGATACACCCAGTTCGACCGCTTTCTGGATCGCATAATCCATGCGGTCACCTTTACTCATGACCTGGCCAAGCAAGGCTTTAAATTTGGGTGTGCGATCCGTAGGGTTGTAACTATTGACCTGTACAGCAGCCGACTTTTTGGAAACTTCAACCAGTTCAACTTCATATTCACCACCTTGTCCATTAAACAGGGTGGCTTTTTCGCCGACTTGAGCACGTAAAACTTTAACCCAATGATGAAACACTGTTTCAGTCAGTTCTACAGTGGTATCTACTGCTAAATCAGCTTCAATAAAAAAACGTGGCATTAAAGTTTTACTCTCAAATCAGGTATTTTACTTATGCAAGACCGAGGTCTTTAACAAGTTGACGGGTTGGATCAGTGGTATTCATGGTGTAGAAATGCAGGCTTGGTGCACCGCCAGCAATCAGGCGTTCGCAGAATTTTACGACGACTTCATGACCAAAGGCTTTGATACTTGCAGTGTCATCACCATAAGTTGCTAGTTGCTTGCGAATCCAGCGTGGAATTTCAGCACCTGTACCATCTGCGAAGCGAATCAGGTTGCTGGCATTGGTAATTGGCATGATACCTGGCGCTACTGGAATATCAATTCCAGCTTTCTGGATACGTTCTACAAAGTAGAAATAAGCATCCGGATTAAAGAAGAATTGCGTTAATGCAGCATTGGCACCTGCATTTACCTTATCCACAAAGTGCTGAATATCTTTATCAAAGCTGTCTGCTTGTGGATGCATTTCAGGATAAGCGGCAACTTCAATATGGAAGTGGTCACCTGAATGTTCACGGATAAAGCGAACCAGATCCTGTGCATAAGGCAATTCACCCAGGCCCACCTGACCAGATGGCAAGTCACCACGCAGCGCGACAATACGGTTAATTCCTTGTGCCTTATACAAATCAAGCAGTTCAGCAATACGCGCTTTATCATCGCCGATACAAGACAGGTGAGGGGCAACGGGTGTACCTTTACCATTAAAGTCATTGATCGTAGATAAAGTACGTTCGCGTGTTGAACCACCCGCGCCATACGTCACAGAAAAGAATTCTGGGTTCAGCAGTTGTAGTTCTTGATGTACGGTTTTAAGTTTTTCTGCACCCGCATCGGTTTTGGTCGGGAAAAACTCAAAAGAAATTGGAATCTGTTTAGACATGTTCAAATCCTTTTTATAAATACTTTTTAATTAGTTTGACCTCTCCTAAATCCTCTCCTGGAAGGAGAGGACTTACCCTCGATGACATACATTTGGTAATGAATGTTCCCTCTCTTGCGCTGAGCTTCAAAGCAGTGCTTGAAGCACGCTCAGGAGAGGGCCGGGGTGAGGTGGAAATCAAAAATTAGTATTTATAAGCATCAGACTTGAATGGACCTTCAACAGGTACGCCTAGGTAGTCTGCCTGTTCTGGAGTCAATTGAGTCAGAACACCACCGAAACCGGCAACCATTGCAGCAGCAACTTCTTCGTCTAATTTCTTAGGAAGCAGTTCTACACGAATCGCTGCTTGTTTTTGATCTTCAGGAAGATCCGCAAATTTCTCAGCGAACAGGTGCATTTGACCCAATACTTGGTTCGCGAATGAACCGTCCATCACACGTGATGGGTGACCAGTTGCATTACCCAGGTTTACCAGACGACCTTCAGAAAGCAGGATCAGGTAATCATTTTCATTTTCTGAACGATATACTTGGTGTACTTGAGGTTTCACTTCAACCCATTTGTAACCACGTAGGTAGTTAGTATCGATTTCAGTGTCGAAGTGACCGATGTTACAAACCACTGCGCCAGCTTTCAGTGTATCCAACATTGCAGCGTCACATACGTGGTAGTTACCAGTGGTAGTCACGATCAGGTCGGTATTTTGAAGAAGATCAACGTTCACATCTTCTTTTTTGCCAGTTTGAACGCCATTTTTGTATGGAGAAACCACTTCATAACCGTCCATGCATGCTTGCATTGCACAGATTGGATCGATTTCAGAAACACGTACGATCATGCCTTCTTGACGAAGAGACTGAGCAGAACCTTTACCTACGTCACCATAGCCGATCACTAATGCACGACGGCCAGAAAGCAGCATGTCAGTTGCACGTTTGATCGCATCATTTAGAGAGTGACGGCAACCGTATTTGTTGTCGTTTTTAGACTTGGTTACTGAATCGTTGACGTTGATCGCAGGAACTTTCAGAGAGCCGTCTTTCCACATTTCCAGAAGACGTGCTACACCTGTAGTTGTTTCTTCAGTAATCCCGTGAATTTTTGCAATCAGTTCAGGATATTTTTCGTGAACAACAGCTGTCAAATCACCGCCATCATCCAGAATCATATTGGCATCCCAAGGTTTGCCATTGACATTAATCTGTTGTTCAAGACACCACATGTATTCTTCTTCTGTTTCGCCTTTCCATGCAAATACAGGAATACCGCGTGCAGCGATTGCAGCAGCAGCATGGTCTTGAGTAGAGAAGATGTTACAAGAAGTCCAGCGAACTTCAGCGCCTAATTCAACCAGAGTTTCAATTAAAACCGCAGTTTGAATAGTCATGTGGATACAGCCAAGAATTTTGGCACCAGCAAGCGGTTTAGCAGCTGAGTAGCGTTTACGCAAACCCATTAGGGCTGGCATTTCAGCTTCTGCAAGTTTGATTTCTTTACGGCCGTAGTCAGCTAGGGAAATATCGGCAACTTTATAATCTGTAAATGAAGCATTAACCGCGTTCATCACGATCTCCTTATAAAAAACAATAATTGATCATTCAGTTCGCGGATGCCGTTGTTGGTCCGTCTAGAAAAAGTTGGACCGATCGTCGAGCCTGGCGCTTTTACATTTCGTACCTGTAAAACGTCGCAGCATCCCTCGACTAGCGAGGTATTGTACTTGGAAATTAATTTGGTTCCAATCCGAAATTGTTTATTATCTGACTAATAAGAAAATTTTGAAAATATTTTGAGAAATATCCTGATATTTGAAAACTGAAATAAAGTTTTATTCTCGTAAAAAAGCCCATCATCTGACGGGCTTGTTATTTATTCTATGTCCTGCTCAATTTCATCTGCTTTCTTAGTCCAGTAATCTGCCTGTATGTCATCAGCGGCCACACCAAGACCATTGGCATAAATAAAGGCAAGATCACGCATGGCTTGAACTTCACCCCATTCAGCTGCTTGCTTTACAAGAGCGATAGATTTTTCAACATCTTTTTCGACCACATCACCACGACGGTAAAAACCAGCCAGTTCTAAAGTCGCTGCAGAGTGTTTTTCGAAATTGGCTTTGCTCAACCAGTAATAGGCTAACTCAAAGTGAGCTTTAGAATCTTCTGGGTCTTCCTCAGCGATTTCTTTGGCATAAACCGTATAACCCTCACCGAGCCAGTACATGGCTTCAACCCAGCCACCATTGGCTGCTTTCAATGCCCACTCTTCGGCCAGCATGATGTCTTCGTCATGCTCGCTTTGCATATAGAGCTCGGCAAGCTCAAATTGGGCTTCGGCATTGCCTGCCAATGCGCGGTTTGCCAGCGTGGCAGGGGGAGAAACACGCTCAGTCATGTCAGTATCTCAAATATCTTTGTATCTAGATTAAAAGGTTCAAAATAAAAAAGCCAATCCGAAAACTGGCTTTTGTATAAAAGTCGACTGATAGCGCTTAAAACACGCAAACTAAGCTATTTGTTTAGAGGAATAACAATAAAACGAATAGAAAGAGAACAAGAATAAATTTAAATATTTTTCCATGATTCAGAAAGCAAAACAGAGGCCCGAAAGCCGCTGTTGATATACGATTAATGAGATAAGAATTTAGTCTTGCTGGATTCCTGCAACCACCCAATCTTGTTGAGAACCGGCAGGTTTGACAAAGTGCCAGATTTCAGCAAACGGTTGAGGTTGGCTATTCAAGTCTTCACTTACAGTACCAGTGAAGCGTACGCTTACTACGTATTGACCATTCTCATTCGATGAATCCACAACCATTGCATTCAGGTTAGAGAACTCAGCTACGTCCTGATCCTGATTTGCCATAATATCGTTATACATCGACTGGTAAAGATCAGGAGTCAGGTAACGTTTAATTTCTGAAATATTGCTCGCCGTATTCATTGACTGAATGTGGTTAAAGCGCTGACGTGCAACACGTAAGAAAGTCGCAGGTTCTGTACCATCTGGAAGCTGGTTGCCGCTATTGGTATAGGCTGCACCAAATGGCGCATTATTTACCGGAGCTGAACCAAACGGAGCATTTGTGCTTGGTGTGCTACCACCCACGTTCTGACCAAAAATATTGGTATTGTCACCACCGCGAGGAGGTGTCTGACCAAATGGTGCTGAATGACCAGCACCACTATTTGGAGCGTATGGATTAGAAGCTACTTTTTTTTTTGCGCCCATCTTACGGAAAATGAAGAAGGCAACAGCGGCAGCAAGCAAGATCCAGATCCAGCCAGGAATACCACCTTTTTCCTCTTGTTGCTGTTGAGCTGCTTGAGCTTCAGAAGCCGCTTGTACTTCTTTGTCATCAGCCAGCGCATTGGCAGCAACCGCACCCACGGCAGCACCTGCTACACCGGCAGCAACCATACTACCTACACCTGGGCCAGATCTTTGCTGAGTTGCAGCACCAGCGGCTGGAGCCTGTTGTGCTGGCGCAGCTTGACGAGGTTGTTGATAAGATTGAGTAGGCGCAGCAGAACGTTGCATACCATGGCTTTTACCGCCACCGGCACGTTTTGCTTCAGCAGTTAAAGGAGCAACCAGTAATGCTGCTGTTAAAAGACCTGCAATCAAACCACGCTGTCGAACTTCCATTCAATTTTCCTATGTGAAAAAAACTTATTTGAATACTCTATTTATATAGGCTTTATAGGGGATTTCAATCAAAAATGTGTATTTTTTTAAGCTTTTTGCAAGATTTATCGATTAAAACTAACTGAGTTCATCACTTAGGCTCATGGCTTCACTCAGGGCTTCATGCAATCGGGCTACAGCAATGACCTGTACGCCGGGAATCGGTTTTTGCGGTGCATTGGCACGCGGTAAAATAATATATTTAAAACCATGTTTGACTGCCTCTTTCAGACGTTCCTGACCATTCGGCACTGGACGAATTTCACCAGAAAGACCAACTTCACCAAAAACAGCGAGTTGCTGAGGCAAGGCTTTAGTCCGGATACTGGATGCACACGCTAAAAGTACAGCCAGGTCAGAACCGGTTTCGGTAATTTTTAAACCACCGACGATATTGACATAGACATCCTGACCGGATGTTTGTACGCCACCATGACGATGCATTACAGCCAGTAGCATATTCAGACGATTCTGTTCTAAACCTAAGGCTACACGGCGTGGCTGACCATGGGCATCATCGACCAAAGCCTGAACTTCAACCAGGAGTGGGCGAGTTCCTTCACGGCTAATCATGACGATGGAACCTGGAATCGCTTCATCATAACGACTGAGGAAAATGGCAGATGGATTGGCGACTTCACGCAGACCTTTATCGGTCATGCCAAAGACGCCAAGTTCATTGACTGCACCGAAACGGTTTTTGACTGCGCGGATCATACGGTAACGAGAATCCGACTGGCCTTCAAAATACAGCACACAGTCCACCATATGTTCCAATACACGTGGACCTGCTAAGGCACCTTCTTTAGTCACATGACCGACAATAAACAGGGCAGTTCCGCTATTCTTGGCGAAACGGGTCAGTAGGGCGGCAGACTCACGGATCTGTGATACACCACCTGGCGCAGACTGCAAGGTTTCGGTATATAAAGTCTGAATCGAATCCAGAATCGCAACAGCAGGACGTTCCTGTGCAAGCACCTCGCAAATGCGTTCCACACAGGTTTCTGCCATGACTTTCAACTGGTCTGTGGGTAAGTCCAGACGCTGGGCACGCAATGCCACCTGAGACAGGGATTCTTCACCTGTGACATAGAGAGCAGAGCTGTTGCCGGCTGCCATATGGGTTGCAGTTTGCAATAAGATAGTTGACTTACCAATCCCCGGATCACCACCAATTAGCACCACGGAACCTGTAACGAGACCACCACCTAAGACTCGGTCAAATTCGCCAATCCCGGTTTGCAGACGGGTTTCATGTGAAACAGACACTTTATTTAAGGTAGTAATCGCAGCTGCCTGACCGGCATAACCTCCAATTTTTGGCTGAGCACGATGTGTCGTTGCTGGCGCAATACTGACTTCTACCAGACTGTTCCATTCCCCACATTCAGAACACTGACCCGCCCATTTAGGATGGTCTGCTCCACATTGTTCACAACGATACACACTTTTTGCTTTAGCCATAATTTCCGAAAATAAATATTGGGAATGGGGGCTACAGCATAGCGGTGAATGAGACTGAAAACCAAGACCTTTGGCTGAAAAAGTCACTGATTTACGTCAGCATATGACGCATATGAATTTACCTTTCTACATGAAAGTGAAATACCTTCTATAATGAGAAAATTCATCACGGGTACAGGAATCCTGACATGCCACAACTTTTAAAACATATCGATGCGATCGCACGTGAAAAAGACCGTGATGTATTATTTGTACATTTTGAAAATTACGAACATGAAAATGCAGATGCTGAGTCCTATCATTTGCGGCAGAACCTAGTGGAATGGCTGGAGCAACGCCAAATTAACTTTGCACCCTGTATGGGGATAGAACAGCCTGGCGTAATTGAAAGTTATTCAGGTGATCTTTATATCGATGTGCCATTTGATGAAGCCCATCCGGTTTACCAAATGGTCAGTGAACATCTGGAAGATGCCGAAGGGGAGATGAAGATTCCGGGAGTGCTGTTCTTTGTATTATCTCTAGAAACTGCGCTGGAAATTGAAGCCGATCGTGAAGAATTCTTAAATCTAAATCAAGCTCATGATGATGACGATGAATTTTCTGGCCGTGTGAACTGATATTTTTAGCAAACTTAAATAATAAAAAAGCCACGATGAACGTGGCCTTTTTATTAAGGGTTTTAAATTTGATTAATACAGTTCACCTGATTTACGGCGAGCAATAAAATCTTTGGATTCTTTCACGATCACTCCAGACAGTAGTAACAGGCCGATCAAGTTTGGAATCGCCATCAAACCGTTGAAGGTATCTGCAAACAGCCAGACCAGATCTAGTGTCGCGACACAGCCAATAAATACTGACAGGATATAGATGATGCGATAAGGGAATACAAATTTCTCACCGAGCAGATAAGTGGCACATTTTTCCCCGTAGTAGCTCCAGCCTAAAATGGTGGAATAGGCGAAGAAGATAATGCCGAAGGTCACAATCCAGCCACCAACACCTGGCAGCAGTTTGTTAAATGTAGAAACGGTCAGAACAGCACCGGTTTGTCCACCAAAATCACTGCCGGCCATGATGAAGCCCATCACTAGGACAATACCGGTAATCGAACAGACAATAATCGTGTCAATAAAGGTTCCGGTCATGGAAACCAATCCTTGACGTGCAGGGTGATCGGTTTTTGCAGCAGCTGCGGCAATCGGTGCTGAACCCATACCAGCTTCATTTGAGAATACACCACGCGCGACACCATAACGAATCGCCGCACCAATCGCACCACCTACGGCAGCTTCACCAGTAAAAGCATAGGTGAAAATCATTTTTAGTGCAGGACCCACTAAATCGAGATGGGTGAAAATAATGATCAGACCGCCCGCCACATAACCAATCGCCATAATTGGAACGATGAAGGAAGCAGCTCTAGAAATCCACTTAATCCCGCCTAGAATTACCAGTGCAGAAAACGCAGTGATCACGATCCCTGTAACCCAGGTTTCCAGACCGAAACCATTTTCTACCGCGAGTGCAACAGTGTTGGACTGAACTGAACTACCAATTCCGAAAGATGCGACAGCACCAAAGAACGCAAAAATCAGCGCCAGCCATTTCCATTTCAGGCCACGCTCAATGTAATACATTGGACCGCCAGACATTTCACCGCGTTCATTTTTAACCCGGTATTTGACGGCCAGTACACCTTCGCCATATTTGGTTGCCATTCCGAACAGGGCAGTCATCCACATCCAGAATACGGCCCCAGGACCACCCAGTACACAGGCAGTTGCGACACCGGCAATATTACCGGTACCGATGGTAGCTGACAGTGCGGTCATGAGTGAGCCAAACTGGGAAATATCGCCTTCATGCGAAGGGTGTTTGCCAAAAACCTGTTTAAAGGCCAGTGGCAACATGCGGAACTGCCAGAACAGCAGGCGGAAGGTCAGGAATATACCGGTACCGACAATGAGGACCAGCATATATGGGCCCCAGACCCAGCCACTGACGGTTTCCATGATGCTTTGTAAATTTTGCATAAATTTCTTCTTATTTATCCGTGTCAGCTTTATTTGAGATGTTGATTGAAAAGCAATTGCTATGCCATGCGCGCTCATCCTAAACGCGAATATTGGCGGATTTGTATTCTATTTTTTACATAGTTTCAGCGCTTTGACAAGAAAAATCCTGTATTCATTGCGCCTTAAAACTAAGACTAAAGATAAATGAATATTGATATAAGAAAAATAAATTAACTTGCAAGATTAGTTGGAAAATACAAATGATGCGAATTTTCTTTTTGTATTCCGGGTTTTTTACGTTAATTTGTCGCGATTAAAACTCAAAGTTGAAATGAAATAATGTCAGAAAAATATAGTCACTCATCATCGGAAGATGGTGAGCTACAGCGTAGTTTATCCAATCGGCACCTGCAGTTAATTGCCATTGGGGGTGCGATTGGCACCGGCCTGTTTATGGGTTCAGGTAAAACCATTAGCCTGGCAGGACCATCCATTCTGGTGATCTATATGATCATCGGTTTTATGGTGTTTCTAGTCATGCGCGCGTTGGGTGAATTACTGTTATCCAATCTGCAATATAAATCTTTCATCGATTTTGCCACCGATCTGATCGGGCCATGGGCAGGTTATTTTGTCGGCTGGACCTACTGGTTATGCTGGATCACGATTGGTATCGCGGATTTGTCAGCCATTATCTATTACTTGCAATTCTTTAATAACGGTCTGCCATTTACTCCGGGTGAAGGCGTGTTGATCAGTATTGCCTCTATTGTCTTTATTATGGGCTTGAACCTGGCAACCGTGAAACTGTTTGGTGAAATGGAATTCTGGTTTGCTTTGATCAAGATTATCGCCATTATTGTACTGATCGCCGTAGGTTTATGGATGATCTTTACTGGCTTTACTAGTGATGCAGGTACGGTCGCTTCATTTGCCCATATCTGGGATCATGGCGGTTTATTCCCGACAGGAACTATGGGTTTCCTGGCTGGTTTCCAGATTGCGATTTTCGCCTTTGTAGGTGTAGAGCTGGTTGGTACTACGGCTGCTGAAACCAAAGATCCAGAGCGTAACTTGCCGAAAGCGGTGAACTCGATTCCGATCCGTATTATTATTTTCTATGTGCTGGCTCTGATCATTGTGATGTCAGTAACACCATGGGATCAGATCAATCCAAATGTTTCTCCGTTTGTGAATCTGTTCAGTCAGGCAGGTATTGCGGCGGCTGCAATCATCATGAACCTGGTAGTGCTGTCATCAGTAATGTCATCGATGAATAGTGGAGTGTTCTCAACCAGCCGTATGTTGTTCGGTTTATCTCGTGAAGAACAGGCACCGAAAGCCTTTGGTCGTTTGAATTCGCGCGCCGTTCCAGCGAATGCTTTGTATTTCTCTGCGATCTGTTTATTGCTCGGTGCAGCATTACAGTACTTCGTGCCGAATACGGTTGAAGCATTTACTTTGGCAACAACTTTGTCGACTATTCTGTTTATCTGTGTATGGCTGATCATTATCTGGAGCTACATGATCTATTACCGTACCCGTCCGGAATTGCATGCTAAATCCATATTCAAGTTGCCTGGTGGGTTGGTGACTTGCTGGATCGTGATTATTTTCTTTGTCGGCATGATTGGTGTGTTATCGTTGGAAGATGATACCCGTCGTGCCTTGATGGTCAGTCCGGTCTGGTTCATTTTGCTGATTATTGGATATTTAGGCTTATATAAACAGAAACATAAATAATCCATATCAATAAAAACGTCAGCGATCTGCTGGCGTTTTTTTATGTCTGAATATACTCTCTAGCGTTTAGCGCTTTGGTCATACGGATGATCGCGTTATACTTCATCGAAAATACTCATATAGGTGGTCAGATGCGTCAGGTCATTTGCTACATCAGTTTAATTACAGTCGGTTTTGCCTTGGTCGGTTGTGGTCAGTCGGGAGCTTTACATCTTCCAAATGATCCAAACTACGATAAACGTGCCAAGTATTTACTCTATAAAAATACTGAATCTGCACCGCAAGTATCAGATGAACAACAGGATGCGCCGGTCAAGCAGCAATTTGAAGCGCCCGCTGAATCCGATTCAACACCATCTCCTTAAGACTTTCAGAGAAAGGATACATTCATGAGTTTCACCCGCATTAATGGGGTATTGCATGCTGAGCAATGTTCACTGCAACAGCTCGCAGAGCAATTTGGCACACCACTTTATGTTTATTCAAAAGCAACTTTTGAAAAGCATTATCTGGATATGGACCGTGCTTTTAGCTTTATCGATCATCAAATCTGTTTTGCGGTAAAGTCAAACTCTAATCTTGCGGTATTGAATGTATTGGCCAAGCAGGGTGCTGGTTTCGATATCGTGACTGGTGGTGAACTGGCTCGTGTCTTGAAAGCCGGTGGTGAGCCTTCAAAAATCGTATTCTCAGGCTTGGGTAAATCTGAAGCAGATATTAAAAAGGCATTAGAAGTAGGCATCGCCTGTTTTAATGTGGAATCTTATGCCGAACTGGACCGTATTCAGAAAGTAGCGGCTGAACTTAAGGTTAAAGCGCCGATTTCTCTACGTGTTAATCCGGATGTTGATGCCAAGACTCATCCATATATTTCCACTGGTTTAAAAGAAAACAAATTTGGTATTCCATCAGATAGCGTATTTGATACCTATGCTTATGCAGCATCATTGCCAAATCTTGAAGTGGTCGGGATTGACTGTCATATCGGTTCGCAGTTGACTGAAACTCAGCCGTTTGTTGATGCGCTGGATCGTGTCATTGTGATGATCGACAAGCTGAAAGACATGGGCATCAACCTGAAACACATCGATATTGGTGGTGGTCTGGGTGTGACCTATAAAGATGAAACACCGCCATCGGTTGAAGAATATGCCAATGCCATGCGTCCTGCTTTAGAAAAACTGGGCCTGAAAGTGTATATGGAACCGGGTCGTAGTATTTCAGCGAATGCAGGCGTGTTACTGACCAAAGTGGATCTGCTGAAACCAACCAATCACCGTAACTTTGCCATCATTGATGCCGCGATGAATGACCTGATTCGTCCAGCTTTATATGAAGCATGGATGGATATTCAGTCTGTGACACCGCGTACAGATGTGGAAACAAAAGAATGGGATGTGGTGGGCGCGATCTGTGAAACAGGCGATTTCCTGGGCAAAGAACGCGAGCTTGCCATTAAAGAAAATGATGTACTAGCAGTTCTTGGGGCTGGTGCATATGGTTTCGTAATGAGTTCAAACTATAACAGTCGTGGCCGTGCTGCTGAAGTGATGGTGGATGGTGATCAGGCGCATCTGATTCGTGAGCGTGAAACGGTTGAATCACTTTGGGAACGTGAGCGTTTATTGCCTTAAGGAGACTGAATAATGTTGCTTGAATTTACCAAGATGCATGGCCTGGGCAATGATTTTATGGTGGTAGACCTGATTAGCCAGCGTGCTTATCTGGATACTCTCACTATTCAGCGCTTGGCAAATCGTAACTTTGGTGTGGGTTTTGACCAGCTCTTGATTGTTGAACCGCCTGATATTCCAAGTGCAGATTTTAAATACCGTATTTTTAATGCGGATGGTTCTGAAGTTGAGCAGTGCGGTAATGGTGTGCGCTGTTTTGCCCGTTTCGTGCATGAACGTCAATTAACGACTAAAACCAAAATCAAGGTACAGACCAAAGCTGGAATCGTGGAACCTGAACTTGGTGCCAATGGCTGGGTACGAGTGAATATGGGTTATCCAAAATTCCTACCTCAGGAAATTCCATTCGTGGCTGAAGAACCGGAAAATCTGTATGACATCGATCTGGCGGGTGGTGAGAAACTGACGATTGATGTGGTGAATATGGGTAATCCACATGCAGTGACGATTGTTCCGGATGTGTTGACTGCTGATGTGGCTAAAATTGGTCCACAGGTGGAATCTCATGTGCGTTTCCCGGCACGCGTTAATGCTGGATTTATGCAGATCATTGATGAAAAGCATGCTCGTTTACGTGTTTATGAGCGTGGTGTAGGCGAAACACTGGCTTGTGGTACAGGTGCCTGTGCTGCAGCAGTGTCTGGTATGCGCCGTGGTTTGTTATCTAGCAAGGTCGAAATTGAACTTGCGGGTGGTAAATTGCAGATTGAATGGAAAGAAGGTGATGTAGTCTGGATGACGGGCCCAACCGCCAATGTTTATGAAGGTCGACTGGACTTGCGCTACTTCCAGGGTTAATCCCACATTTATTTCTCTAAAAAGCACCGCACATAGTACGGTGCTTTTTTTATGATAGGATGAATTCCATATTTAATTGATATCACAACAGCTCTATGAATCAGCTTGTGTTTTTACCGGGTGCATCAGGCAGCCAAGGCTTTTGGCAGCCGTTGTTGGCTCATTTAAAAACAGATCAATCTACAAAAATATTGACATATCCGGGCTTCGATGGGGTAGAACCAAATTCAACTATTCAAAATCTTCATGATCTGCAGGAACTCATCACAGAGCAGATTGAGGATGATTCGATTCTGGTTGCCCAGTCCATGGGGGGAGTTCTTGCAGTTGGGCTTGCCCTCGAACATCCAGAGAAAGTCAAAGGACTGGTGTTACTGGCAACTTCTGGTGGTCTGGATCTATCACAGTTTGGTTGTGCTGACTGGCGAACAAATTATCGCGAACAGTTTAAGGCTGTTCCTGACTGGTTTTTACAAGATCAAACCGTGTTTAGTCTGGAGCAATTAAGCAATCTTGAGATTCCTGTTCTATTGATCTGGGGTGATCAAGACGCTTTAAGTACCGTTCAGGTGGGGCAATGCTTAAAGCAAAATTTGAAACATGCAAACCTGCATATAATTCAAAACGGGGATCATTTCTTTGCGGCGACTCATCCAGTACAGACCGCAGAACTGATTGAAGCTTGGCTGGAGTCAATTGAATGGAGCAAGTAAAGCTTTCTGCAAAAGACTTGCTCGGAATCTGGCTCAAAGAACGTGAGATCCAGAACCAGTCTAAACATACCTTGCAGGCCTATGAACGTGATGTGGCTGATTTTCTGGAGTTCTGCGCAGTACAACAACTAGTGCTTAATGATGTGGAAGCCACGGATTTACGCCAATTTCTGGCTGAAAAAGTCGAGCAGTACGGATTAAGTTCGAGTAGCTTGCAGCGGATGCTTTCTTCGATTCGCCAGTTCATGAAATGGGCAGAGCAGGCGCAGTATCTGGCATTTAATCCGGCTGATGATTTTCAGTTGAAACGTCAATCACGTCCTTTGCCGGGTATGGTGGATATTGAAACTGTGAACCAGATTCTGGACCAGCCGGCTCCAGAAACCGAAGCGCAGCAGCAAATGTGGTTGAGAGACAAGGCGATTCTGGAATTACTCTATTCCAGTGGTTTACGTTTGGCAGAAATTCAGAGCTTAAGAATCAAGGATGTTGATTTTAATCGTCAGCTCTTGCGTATTACTGGTAAAGGCAATAAAACCCGGGTAGTGCCTTTTGGTTCAAAAGCCAAAGACAGTCTGATGGAATGGCTAAAAGTTTATCCGCTCTGGAATGGTGATTTTGTACCTGACGCGAATGTATTTATCACCCAAAAAGGCAATCCGCTCGGTGCACGGCAAATTGAAAACCGGGTCAAGTTTCAGGCGCAGCGTGCAGGGGTTAATGTTGACCTGCATCCGCATTTATTGCGGCATTGTTTTGCCAGCCATATGCTGTCGAATAGTGGTGATCTTCGTGCCGTTCAGGAAATGTTGGGGCATAGCAATTTGAGTACCACACAAATTTATACTCATATTGATTTTGATCGACTTGCGCAGATTTATGATCAGGCGCATCCGCGGGCACAGCATAAAGAATAGGGAAAATATAAAGTTTTCTTCCGCTTGTCGGATGATTAGGATTCATGGCATAAAACTTTCATGTATCATGCTCAAAATATGACCTGAACAGACTGTTGGAAAGATATTTCACTATTGTCTTATTTTTCAAATGGCTGTTTTCGGATATAAGTATAAATAGTAATCAATTTTTAAAAGAAAATCAGCGATCTCGATACTGGAATTTTTATGGACACAGCAATTATCCCGGATATACAACAAAAGTATGCGCAGTTAAGCCCAGCTCAAAAAGACATGTTCGCGGGTTATGGTTTACGCCAGATCAAACATTTTGTTGAGATTAGCTTGCCCACTATTGAAGCCGTTCTCCCTGAAGGGGCAATTGTGCAAGGGATTAATGCAGAAGGGAAAATACAGGCTTATAATCCTGAGACAGACCAGTATTATCTATGGATTTCTGATCTGCAATGGCAGACCACGCAGCGAGCCAGTAAAGCTGTTGACCTGAAAGAAGATGCGCTCGAAATTTGGAATATTTTCGATCTGAAGTCTTATGAACTGATTGAACTGAGTCATGTGCATCGTGACTTTCTGCAAGTTTAATGAACATGAAGGATGACTAAGGTCATCCTTTTTTATTGCTAAAATATTTTATAAGTCATCCAAGGGTAACTGAAAACTTTGCTTGATAATCTGGCTGGGTAAATCTGTTTTGACACTGGTAATGCCATTTTTCTTGGTCAAATGTGTGGACTGGAATTTACGGTAACTTTCCAGATCAGGCACCACAACTTTTAACATCGCATCACATTCACCCAGAATGATATAGCACTCCATCACTTGAGGCAGTTCTTTCATCGCCTCGATAAAAGTATCAATGGTTTCTGCATCCTGACCGACCAGCCAGATCCGTGAAAATAGAATCAGTTGAAAACCGATTTTTTGTGAATCGACAATGGTGGTGTAATTCTGGATTACGCCCGCATCTTCAAGCAATTTTACCCGACGCAGACAGGAAGAAGGGGATAGTCCAATTTCCCGCGCCAGATCGTTATTCTGAATACGGCCATTGGCTTGCAAGTGATGAATGATATTTTTATCAATTCGATCAAGTTTTACTCGCACAGATTTGGAAGATATTTTCATAAATTAGAATATAATTCGAAAAATAATACTTATTATAAAATAAATTGAAAGCCTATTTTGTAAAAATTCGCAGATACTAATTCCACTTTCCGAAGATTCAAAGGAAAAAGGAAATGTCTGTATTTGCACTTTTTGCACTGACCGTGCTCCCCCTGATTTTTACACCTGGACCAGATATGCTGTTTATCCTGTCTCAAGTGATGGGTAAAGATGCAAAAGCAGGCATGATGGCAACTATCGGGATTTGTTCAGGTTATCTGGTACATTCCATTTTGGTAGCAATAGGAATCGCAGCGATTATCGTGTCTTTTCCGGTATTGTTTGAGGCGATTCGCTGGTTGGGTATTGCTTATTTGCTCTATCTGGCTTGTAGACTGTTGAAATCAGTATTTAGCAAAAATTCAATGAAAATTGAGAAAAAGACCAGTGCTAATCCAGTGAAAAAAGGCTTCTTTACGGCCTTACTCAATCCTAAAGGCATGCTGATCTATTTTGCGATCTTGCCGCAGTTTATCGATAAAAGCGGAAATACTGTAAGCCAAGGCTTAATTCTCTCTTTTATTTTTATCGGCATGATTTTCATTGTTTATTGTGCTCTCAGCATTCTGTTCAGCAGAATTATCCGCAATACACAAATTGATGAGCGTAAACAGAAATGGGTTGATGGCACCTCAGGTGGTTTACTTGCCCTTGCTGCAAGCTGGTTAATTATTAATTAAGCAATGGCGTATTTTAAAAAAGCATACTGCTCCCGGTATGCTTTTTTTATATTTATAGATTGATGACAACCCGATTTTTAGACCTGCCAACAAAATAAAGCGGAGTAAATTGAGCAGATATGCAGAATAAATGATGAACAATTCTCTATTATGTCCAAACTGACCAAAGCGGTCATTTTTAAATATAAGTCATTTTCCACAAATCTCAGGACGGATTTGTGCATTTAATAAGCAAAAATCAAAAGTTCTGATGTGTTTCATCAAATAAAAACATAATAAAAATCAAAGGTTAAATTTTATTAAATATTGATAAAATTCATTGTAATAAATCGATACGGATTAATTGTGAACGCATCGTTCAAGGAAAATTACGCATTTTTACAGCTCTTTGCTGAATTGTGACTTGACCGAAATGCCGTGCACATTGCAAGATAGGGCACCTAAAAAAATTTAAGTGAAGAGTTATTATAACTTTTCTCAACATTTACATTTGCTAAAACAGCCGAGGATTACATGAAGGCTCTTGTTGCTGTAAAACGTGTGGTTGATGCCAACGTTAAGGTTCGCGTTAAGCCGGACAACAGTGGTGTTGACTTAACAAACGTTAAAATGTCAATTAACCCATTCTGTGAAATCGCGGTGGAAGAAGCGGTTCGTTTAAAAGAAAAAGGAACTGTTTCAGAAATCGTTGTTGTTTCTATTGGTCCTAAAGAAGCTCAAGAACAAATCCGTTCTTCTATGGCTCTTGGTGCTGATCGCGGTATCCTGGTTGAAGCTGATGACAGCCAGTTAGGTGCTCTTGAAGTAGCAAAAATTCTTAAAGGTGTTGTTGATGCTGAACAACCACAATTGATTCTTCTTGGTAAACAGGCGATTGATGACGACTCTAACCAGGTTGGTCAGATGCTTGGAGCGCTTCTAGGTGCAGGCCAAGGTACTTTTGCTTCTGAAGTAAAAGTTGAAGGCGATAAAGTACAAGTGACTCGTGAAATCGACGGTGGTTTACAAACTGTTGAATTGAACCTGCCAGCCATCATTACAACTGACTTGCGTTTGAACGAGCCACGTTATGCTGCGCTTCCAAACATCATGAAAGCGCGTAAAAAACCGCTGGATACCAAGTCACCTGCAGATTTCGGTGTCAGCACTACAACTAAACTGAAAACAGTGAAAGTTGAATCTCCTGCAGAGCGTAAAGCTGGCGTACAGGTGAAGTCTGTAGACGAGCTTGTAGAAAAATTGAAAAACGAAGCGAAAGTGATCTAATACAGAAGGATAAAAATCATGAGTATTTTAGTTATCGCTGAGCACGACAACAAAGCATTAAACGCTGCTACTTTAAACGTTGTTGCTGCGGCGCAAAAAATCGGTGGTGATATCACTGTATTGGTTGCTGGTTCTGGCGCTCAAGCAGTTGCTGATCAGGCAGCTAAAGTTGCTGGCGTAAGCAAAGTATTGCTTGCGGATGACGCGGCTTATGCAAACCAATTGGCTGAAAACGTAGCTAAACTGGTTGCTGAATTGGGCAAAGGCTATAGCCATATCCTTGCTGCTTCTACTACGACTGGTAAAAACATCCTGCCACGTGCAGCTGCGCTACTAGACGTAAGCATGATCACAGACATCATTGCTGTTGATTCTGCAAACACATTCAAGCGTCCGATCTATGCAGGTAACGCGATTGCAACTGTAGAATCTGCTGAATCAGTTGTTGTTGCAACTGTTCGTGGTACTGCATTTGATCCAGTTGCTGCTGAAGGTGGTTCTGCTGCTGTTGAAGCTGCTACAGCGACTGGTGATGCTGGTATTTCTAAGTTCATTAACGAAGAAATCGTTAAATCTGAACGTCCAGAATTAACTGCTGCTCGTATTGTTGTTTCTGGTGGTCGTGGTGTTGGTTCTGGTGAGAACTATCACAAAATCCTTGATCCACTTGCAGACAAGCTGGGTGCAGCTCAAGGTGCATCTCGTGCCGCAGTTGACGCAGGCTTTGTTCCTAACGATATGCAGGTTGGTCAAACAGGTAAGATCGTTGCGCCTGACCTGTACATCGCTGTAGGTATCTCTGGTGCGATTCAGCACTTGGCTGGTATGAAAGAGTCTAAAGTGATCGTTGCGATCAACAAAGACGAAGAAGCACCAATCAATGCAGTTGCTGACTACTGGTTAGTTGGTGACCTGAACACTGTTATTCCAGAATTAGTATCTAAAATCTAATTCTTGCATAATATGAAAAATACCCTGAAGTGAAAACTTTGGGGTATTTTTTTGTGGTTAAATCACATTATCTAAAGAATAAGAATAAAACATGCTGTCATCTTTATATCAGCCTTTAATTGAAAACCCGAGCTTTTATCGACTCTTTTGTGTCGTGCTGATTGGTTTTATAGGCGCGGTATTGGCATATCTTGTCTTTCTGATACAGATTCCAAGTCTTTGGATCGTGTTTGCCTTATGTGTGATCGTGGGGGCTATTTACTGTATTTATCTCTATGCATGTTCAGATCAACAAGTGCTTGATCAGGCTACATCTTGGATTGTTATAAGCAATGAACGTTTTCAAAGCAGCAGTTATGGCATACAAGGCGATGCACTGGTCATGCTGATCATGATTCTCCCTTTTGTATTGTTGACGTGGTGTCTCTACTGGGTGCTCAATATTTTAAGTAAACCCACAATGCATAATTAAGATTTTATTTAAAAAAAATAAAATTCTGTTTGATTGTTTGTTGAGGTGTCTAAGTTGAAATTCTGATTGATCAATCAAGGTCTAATCAGATATCCCTGTTTTAAGCGAGCGAAATCATAATCTTCGATGACATTCATTTCGCTATTAAAGATTCGAAATATCCCTGTAACGATCACTTATTCATCATGCATATGTTAAAGCGTTCACACTTTAGTCAGGGTTTTTAAATGGCATAAAAATGGTGCAAAAAAAGACATCTAGAGAAAGCATCTTTTTGGACATTAAAAAGTGAAGAAGTGATTAAAATTCCTGCGAAATTCCTAGGTGAGATTCAGTCTAAAACAGGTTAATTTGGGTGCTTTTATGCTATACTGTCTGACTGAATTTTAAATATTGGTTCAGCATTTTTTGGACCAATTTATAGCTGGATTTACGACATATAAATACAGGCTAAACAGAGCCTGTAGAATAAGGAGTATGCATGAGCGTATCGGAAATTAGACCGATTGCCATTGAGGATGAACTTAAAAGCTCATATCTCGATTATGCAATGAGCGTGATTGTGTCACGTGCATTGCCAGATGTACGAGATGGTTTAAAACCGGTTCATCGTCGTGTGCTTTTCGCAATGCACGAATTAGGCAATGACTATAACAAAGCATATAAAAAATCTGCACGTGTAGTCGGTGACGTGATCGGTAAATATCACCCGCATGGTGATTATGCCGTTTATGAAACGATTGTCCGTATGGCACAAGAATTTAGCTTGCGTTACCAGTTGGTAGATGGCCAGGGTAACTTCGGTTCTGTCGATGGTGATAGTGCAGCGGCAATGCGTTATACCGAAGTGCGTATGCGTAAGCTGACCCATGAGCTCCTTGCTGATCTTGAAAAAGATACAGTGGAATGGGAAGACAACTACGACGGTTCTGAGCGCATTCCGCAAGTAATGCCTACGCGTATTCCTAACCTGTTGATTAATGGTGTTGCTGGTATTGCCGTAGGTATGGCGACCAATATGGCACCGCATAACATGACAGAAGTCATCAATGCCTGCCTGGCCTATGCCAATGATCCAAATATCAGCATTGAAGGGCTGATGGAACATATCTCAGGTCCAGACTTCCCTACAGGCGGTATTATTTACGGTAAATCTGGCATTGTAGACGCTTACCGTACCGGTAAAGGCCGTTTGCATATCCGTGGTAAATACCACATCGAAGAAGATGCAAAATCTGGCCGTAGCACGATTGTATTCACTGAAATTCCTTATCAGGTCAACAAAGCGAGAACCATTGAGCGTATCGCTGAGCTGGTGAAAGAAAAAAAACTCGAAGGGATCTCTGAACTTCGTGATGAGTCAGATAAAGAAGGCATGCGTATTGCGATTGACCTGAAGCGTGGTGAAAACGCTGAAGTGATCGTGAATAACCTGTTCCAGAATACACAGTTAGAAAACTCATTTAGCATCAACATGGTTTGTCTGGACAATGGCCAACCGAAGTTGATGAACCTGAAAGACATCATTGCGGCGTTTATCCGTCACCGTCAAGAAGTCGTGACACGTCGTACCATGTTTGAGTTACGAAAAGCGCGTGAACGTGGTCATATCTTGGAAGGTCTGACAGTTGCACTTGCAAATATCGATCAGATTATTGAAACCATCAAAACATCTGCAAACCCACAAGAAGCGCGTGAGCGTTTACAAGCGGGCGAGTGGGCAGCAGGCGGTGTAGCAGCATTACTTGAAAAAGCAGGTGCTGTTTCTGTACGTCCTGACGAAATTGAAGGCGAAGATCCTAGCCGTCCATTCGGTATTGATGGCGATGTATATCGCTTATCACCGACGCAAGTTAATGCGATCATGGAACTGCGTTTGCATCGCTTGACTGGTCTTGAGCAAGATAAACTTCAAGCTGAATATTCTGAAATTCTTGCGCAGATTGCTGAATACACAGCTATCTTAAATGACTTCAACCTATTGATGAACGTGATTCGTGAAGAGCTTGCACTGATCCTTCAGCAATATGGTGATGCACGTAAAACCGATATCGTTGAATCGCGTATCGACTTCTCGCGTGAAGATTTGATTCCTGAAGAACAAATGGTACTGACGGTTTCTAAAGCGGGTTATGCGAAAACTCAACCACTGTCTGACTATGCAGCACAGCGTCGTGGTGGTCGTGGTAAATCAGCAACCAGCATGAAAGAAGACGATTACATCCAGCATATGGTTGTAACATCGAACCATGCTACGGTACTTTGCTTCACCAATGTCGGTAAGGTTTATCGCCTGAAAGTTTATGAGGTGCCACAAGCTTCGCGTGGTGCCAAAGGTCGCCCAATGGTGAACTTGTTGCCGCTGGATGACAACGAAACCATTACTGCTATCTTGCCAGTGATTGATGCACCGAAGAAATTCAAAGAACGTCTGGCTGACTTCAAGGCATTTGTGAAGACCAATGCTGCCCAGCTGCAAACCAATGAAGTGATCAATAGTCACTTTGCGGCACTAGAAGCTGCTCTTGCTGAATCTGAAGATGGTGCAGATGATATTTCTGATGCACTGCGTGTTCAATTGAAAGAGCTTGGTTTAGCACTTTCAACCACTGATCTTGATGCTGACATCATCAATGACTTTGCACAGCAAGCCGAAGCTGTTCGTAAGAACTTCTATGTGTTTATGGCGACTGAGTACGGTACGATTAAACGTGTAGAACTGGAACAGTTCTCAAATGTTCGTTCAAACGGTTTACGTGCGATTGAACTGAATGGCGATGACACCTTAATTGGTGTTGCGATTACTGACGGTGAACAGCAAATTATGTTGTTCTCGAACGAAGGTAAAGCAATTCGCTTCGCAGAAACAGATGTACGTTCAATGGGTCGTTCAGCCAAAGGCGTACGCGGTATGCGCGTAACGATTGGTGCTTCTCAGGTTGAAGATGCAGAAGATGCAGATGTTGAATCTGATGATGAAGATACAACTGAAGCTAACTTCATTAGTCGTATCGTATCTCTAGTGGTTGTACCTGAAACCGGTGAAGTGCTGTGTGCTTCTGCAAATGGTTATGGTAAACGTACCCCGGTAGATGACTTCCCAACCAAGAAACGTGGCGGTAAGGGTGTGATTGCAATCAAGACCTCAGAACGTAACGGTGAGCTGGTCGGTGCAGTTGCGATTGACGCATCTAAAGAACTGATGCTGATTTCTGATGGCGGTACATTGGTACGTACCCGTGCTTCTGAAGTGGCACAGACTGGTCGTAATGCACAAGGTGTTCGTCTGATCCGTCTGGCTGAAGATGAAAAACTGGTGGGTGTAGAAGCGATTGAAGCAGTTGAAGATGAGTTGGAAATATTGGAAGATATTGAAAATACTGAATCTGCAGCTGATGATGTAACTGATACACAAGAAGCTGAAAAAGATGATGACAATACAGTAGAGGAATAAGTTCTGCTACTGATGAAAAAGGGCGCTTCGGCGTCCTTTTTTACACATCGGCTAAATGAGAGATAAATAATGAAAACCAGATTGATGCTTTTGACCGCAGCTATTGCACTCAGCGGCTGTAATAATGCAATGGATAGTATGCCTGATCCAAGCCCTGAACAGGAAAAGGCTGCGCAAGTAGCTTATGAAGATCTGCGTGATGGAAAATATGACGAGTTTTTAGCTCAGCTTGAGCCGAAGTTGCAGGCAGAGTTTCAAAATAATGAAAAAATCATGAAGCGTTTTTCACGTTCAATTCCGCAAGGTGAATATAAGTCCAAGACTATCATGAGAAAGAACTTCGAGGAAAATAACGGTAAACCGAGTGAATATAAGGTCAGCTATGAAATTGTCTATCCAAAAAATCTGGTTCAGTATGATGTGAGTTTTGACCAGCCGAATGGCAGTACTAAAATCCGCAACTTTAATATTCAGGTATTTGGTGAATAATTTTCAATGTGAATAGACTGAATAAATCCATATCTAAGAACGTGGGCGTAGCCGATAATAGCCTAAGCTCATACAGATGATGCCGATCACCAATAGATAAGCAAGCTTTCCTAGAATCATATAAGTAGGCACGCCCATCTGATTGAGTTGAATAAACATCTGCACAATTTGGGTCGAGGGTAAGGCTTGCCCAATGAGTTGGACCCAGACTGGCATGGCAGCATGCGGCCAGGCGACTCCTGAAAGCATAAAGAGAGGAATCGAAGTAAAAACAATGATATGACCGGCTCGTTCTGGCATGTCCAGAAAACTGGCGAACAGCACTGTGATACCGATCATGCAGAATACAAAGATGGGTACAGCCAGCAGCATGCCCCAGAAATTTCCACCACGGGGATAATCAAAATACCAGAAAGTAAAACCAAACAGGTAATAACAGCCCAGACAGCCAATGGTCAGAATCGCCAAACTGATGCCACTTAAGGTGGTCAGATTAATCACCTGTCTACTTTCTCGATACAACGCAATTAACATACTCAGGCCTAGAAAAATAGTCTGATGAATAATCAATGGCGCAACAGCCGGAAACACATAGCTGCCATAGCCAGAAAGCGTATTAAATAATGGAATCTGGTGAATGGATAGGGCAGGAGAGAAGTGTGAAATCTCGCTAAAGCGTTCAGCATATTCACTTAAGGTATTTTCTACTGAAGAGACCAAGCCTAAACCAATCTGTTTGGTAATTAAAAAGTTAGCAGCACTTAAGTACAGTCCAATCCCGCCATTTTCACCATGCCGGATAGATTGAGAAAGATTATCTGGTAATAATAAAATCCCGTCAGCTTTTTGAGTTTCCACCCAATATTTAGCTTCAGCAAAATTTCCAGTCACCGCCTTAATCTCTATATTCGGGCTTTGGCTGACATGACTGATAATAGTATTGGTTAAAGCACTTTGCTCTTCATCGACAATAATAATCGGCAAGGCTTCTGCCTGTTCAGCTTTATACGCCGTTGGATAAAAAAAGCTGTAAAACAGAACCGATAAAATTAGGGTGGTAAAAATACTGGTATTGCTAATAATGTCTTTAAAAGTTTGGCAATAAGCTTTCCAGAGTGATTTCATGGTGACACTCCTTTGGCTGTTTTTTTGAGAAAGACATAGGCCAGCACAGCATAAAGCACGACATAAATGACGAGCACGAACATCGGTTGCAGTGAAAGAGAGAGCGGACTGCCAATCACCCATTGCTCCGTCTGTAATTTGGCATAGGGTGTATAGGGAATAATATTGGCCCAGAACTGGGTGAATAGTGGGGCATTATTAAGGGGCAAAGTCACCCCAGCAAAACTGAGCGATGAACCACCATAAACTGCTAGTAGACCAAAAGATTTGGTCAGGTCCTGAGTGGCCAGAACCACCGCACTACTGATAAAGGCATAGGCACTATAGAACAGTATTTGCGCCAGAAGAATTGGCCATAATGACCCGGCAATAAACCAGCCGCGAATTTCGACCAGCCAAAACATCCAAGCCCAGGTCCAGCAACAAAATATTGCTACATAAACCAGATTTTTAGACAGCAGTGCCGACCACAAGTTTTGTTGGGCAATCCAATGACTAACAGTATGTCGTTTAATTTCCTGACCCACAGCAAAAGCCACACAGCAACATAACAGCAAGTGCAAAATTGCCGGCACCATGTAAGGTTCCAGATAAAATTCATAATTCAGCTGCGGATTATACAGTGGGGAAATTTTAATATTCGGTGTAGGTGCTTCCAGATAGGGGAGCGTGTTGCCCAGATACTGCTTGCCGGTAAATTCAGCCAGAGCCTGCAAGGTGCTAAGTAGCATAGCCGAAGAAATGGTATTCCCGATACTAAAATAACTCTGATTAAAAGCAATACTAATTTCAGCATCCTGAGCTTTGACCAGTCGTTGCTCGGCTCCGGCAGGAATATGAATATAGCCCCAGATTTTATTTTCGTTTAATAGCTTTTCGATTTCGACCGTTTGATCAGAAATGGTATGCACTTGTAGGGTATGATTCAAAGATAAATGATCATAAATCTTGCTGCTCAGGCTACTTTGATCCTGATCAATAATGGCGACTGGTAGATGATCCGGTTTGCCTTTGGCAAACATGCTGCCAAGTAAAATCAGAATACAGGCTGGGGCGAGCAGAACCAGAGTCAGATCACATTTCTCTCTGCATAAATAGCGTATTTCACGCTGAATACCCGCCCAGAATCCAGAAGCCATTTATTTTGGCTCTTTCAATTTAAACAGCACGCTCATGCCGACTTTTAGCTCAGGCATTTCAGTGACTGGCACAAGATGAACTTTAAAACTGCGGACATCATAACCACCGGTTTGGCGCGTGGTTTTAATGGTGGCAAATTCACCTTCAGCACTAATATTTTTTACTTTAAAAGTGGCTGATTGATTCAGTGCCGGAATAAAACCTTCAAGCTGTTGCTGTTTACCTAAAGCGGCATATTGGTCTTCACGAATATTCAGGCTGATCCAGCGTTCTGCCGAGATCAGGCTGACCACTGGCACTGCGGTTGCCACCAGCTCAGTGGCATTTCCATAGGTTTTGGAGACGGTACCATCAATCGGTGCCAATAATTCAGTTTCTGCTTCTAGTGCATTGGCTTCAGCGACTGCTGCACGGGCTATATCGACCTGAGCATCTGCAGAACTTTTCTGTTCTGGTGTACTGCCGCGTTTAGCCCGGGCATATTGCTGATAAGCAGCTTCGGTCATTTGGGATGCAGATTGTGAAGCTGCAAACAGTTCATCTCGGCGCTGGCGGGAAATGACGCCCTCCTTAAACAGGTTAGCTCCACGTTGATAGGAAGTTTTAGCGAGTTGCTCCTGTGCTTTTAGTGACTGCCAGTTGGCATACAGAGAAGCGATATTTTCTTCCTGAGAACCACGTTCTGCGGTGGACTGAAGTGCTAATGCAGACTGTAAAGTGGCTAAAGCCTGCTGCTTTTTCGCCTCAATTTCAGGACTATGTAATTTTACGAGCGCCTGGCCTTTCTTGACGTTATCGCCTTCCTGTACATAAATCTTTTCAATCCGGCTTGGAACTTTAGTGGCCACTTGAACGGTTTCTGCCTCAACCCGGCCTTGTAGCTCGATTTCTTTGGGTTGATAGGTTTTCCATAGGCCAAACCCAATCAAAGCAAGAATCACTGGAATTAAAGCTAAAAGCAGATATTTTTTGCGCGATTTTTTTTCTGTGCTTTCAGGATTATCTGGCTCTGATTCACTGTAATTGATTTCTGAAGCCGGTTCATCAACAGGATGTTCTGGCTTTTGCTCATCTGTCATGTCTGGCTCCATTAACGAATATAGTGGGTATTGGCATGTTGCATGTAATTTGGAAATTCAACAATTGAGCCATGGCTCTGTAATAAGGTCGCAAGAGACATCACATATTTAAAAGCATTTAATGCCATTTCTGCTTTTAAACTGCTGAGCATGTTTTGGGCATCGATGACCTGAGTGGCTGTCCCGACATCTTCCTTAAAGGATAACTCCTGAATACGCAGATTTTCCTGAGCTGCTTTCAGATTCTGCTGAAGTAGAGCATCACTTTGCTGGGCGCTGACTGCTTCACTAAATGATTTATAAATCAAGTTTTCAATCTCTTGCTGGGTACGCGCCGTCATGAGTTCAGCGGCATAGCGTTTCAGCTCAGCAGCCTGAATATTTTTATTTTTATCAATGCCTGAGAACAGGTTATAGCGTGCAGCTACACCCACAATCCAGTTTTGATGTTGATCCAGGCTATATTCACCAAACGCAAAAACATTTGGCTTTTTAGCGGCCTGCTGGGCTTTGACATTGGCTTTGGCCAGCTCGGTATCCATCTGCATTTTTTTGATCAGAGGAGAGTTCTGACTAAAACTGCTGAGCAGAATATTCACATTTTGGGGTTCAGCACGATTCACAAATAAAGGTGTGCTTAGCTCGGTGATATTGCTATCCAGCAACAGATTATTTAGCTGAAATAGGGCAGCATTCAGATTGACTTGGGCATTTTGTTGTGCGCGTTCAGCATTGTTGCGTGCCACTTCGAACTGCATGCGTTGACCTTTACTGATAAAACCCTGCTGTTCCAGCTTCAGAGCATTACGATAATGTTGTTGCATGGCATTTGAATTAAAGAGTGCTGCATCCAGTAACTGTTTTTGTAGTTGAACATTAAAGTAAGACTGAATCAGTTCAAAACGCTGCGTGTCCTGTTGCTGCTGATTGCTAAGTTCGCTACGTCCTGACTGAATATTGGCAATTTCTTTGGCGCTACGGGTGAGGCCTCCGGTATATAGTGGCATCATCACGGAAACAGTGGGACGAATCACCTGATCTTCAAGGACGACATTAGACGTATCCGGAATCAGACCAACTCCGCTATGAATAGTATTGTTAAGTCCTTCACGCAGTGGATCAGTAATACCTGCAGGTAGATCCACACCATTACTGGCTTCCCACTCATTAAGCCGGCCATTCACGCCTTGAGAGAGTGAATTTTCCAGATTATTTTTAAACTGCTTTAATGGAATATCGACTTCACTATGAAAGGCATAGGCACGAACATTCAAGTCAACACGAGGTAGGCCAATACCTTTGACAGCTTCTGCTTCAAGTTTTGACGCTTGCTCCAGACTTTGAAAAGCCTGGCTACTATAGGAACGTTGCAACAATTGTTGTTCTGCATCCTTAAAGCTGATGCTTTGTGCATAAGCAAAACTGCCATACATCATAGATGCAAGCACAGTCAGACCCCAGCAGACACATTGTTTATTTTTCTTCATATTCATAAAGTGGTAATGTAAAAGTCACATTAATTCAGTCTAAGCTGCATTATAAATCAAGTGCTTGCAGTGCAGGAATGGGTTAAGTTGTAGTATTGTTGTAATTTGAAACAATTCACTTCTCAAGTTTCAAGCTGATAGTTCTATGTCACTCTAAAACTTGAGCCGAGTTTAAATTCATTTTTCAATTATTTTATATTAGCGGCCGATTCAACATCTTCTAAGCATTGGATGAGATTGAATATTTTTAGCTGTACAATTTCTCATAAATGAAATCACCGAGTTAGAACAAAAAAATCAAAGATATTCAAATTATCCCTCGAATCTAGATTGGTTTTTTGACTCTATCTTCATTCTTGGATAGAAATAATTTTGTGCAAGCGGCGTCCAGATATGGTTAAATGCCATCATTTTATTGTGTTTCACTCTGAAAGGAAAAATCATGCGCGCGTACAACTTCTGTGCTGGTCCTGCTGCATTACCTACTGCCGTACTTGAAAAGGCTCAAGCTGAAATGCTTGACTGGCAGGGCAAAGGTCTTTCGATCATGGAAATGAGCCACCGTAGTGCAGACTATGTTGCAGTTGCGGAAAAGGCAGAAGCAGACCTTCGCAAACTCATGAATATTCCTGAGAACTATAAAGTACTGTTCTTGCAGGGTGGTGCATCTTTGCAATTCTCGGCAATTCCATTGAACTTGCTGGGTAAAAACAACAAAGCTGACTATATCCGTACCGGTATCTGGTCTGAAAAAGCATTGAAAGAAGCTAAACGCTATGGCGATATCAATGTGGTTGAAGCAGGCATTAAAACTGAAGATGGTAAATTAGCGATTGCTGATCAAAGCACATGGAATCTTTCTGATGATGCCGCTTATGTGCATTATGCAGATAACGAAACTATTGGCGGTCTGCAATTTGCCCATGTGCCAGAAACTGATAAGCCACTCGTATGTGATTTCTCTTCAAGCATTCTGTCTGCACCGATTGATGTTTCTAAATTCGGTCTGATCTATGCCGGTGCGCAAAAGAATATTGGCCCTGCAGGTTTAACACTGGTTATTATCCGTGAAGATCTGCTTGATCAGGCTAAACCTGAAATTCCAAGCATCCTGAAATATGCAGATCAAGCGAAAAATGGTTCGATGGTCAACACACCATCAACTTATGCATGGTATCTATCTGGTCTGGTATTTGAATGGTTACTGGAACAGGGCGGTGTAGACGCGATTCATAAAGTGAACCTGCAAAAAGCTGAATTGCTTTATGGCTATATCGATTCTAGCGACTTCTATGCAAATCCGATTGCCAAAGAAAACCGTTCAATCATGAACGTTCCATTTACCTTGGCAAATCCTGAACTTGAAAAACAGTTCCTGCAAGAAGCAAAAGAAAACCATTTGCTTAACCTTGCCGGCCACCGTTCAGTAGGCGGTATGCGTGCCAGCATTTACAATGCCGTACCGTTAGAAGGTGTACAGGCATTGGTAAACTTCATGGATGACTTTGCTAAACGCAATGCTTAATTCCTGAGAATTAAAAAACCCGGCAATTGGCCGGGTTTTTTTATCATTTAATTCGGGTTAAAAAACAAAGTTATGTAAGATATAGCCGCAAATGAGCATACCCAATACGAAAAATAGGCATGACATCATATCAAGCTGATAACGCGAGCCAAGATGATGCTCAACCTGCTGTAAATTTTCTTCTTGAACGATTTTCATAGATATTTATTATCCGATCTATTTATCGTAAATGATTATTTGTTGATCGTATTTTTACCATAAAAAATTGATTAAATAAAGTACATTCTTAACTAAACTTCATAAAGTATTAATTTTATTTAAATAACTGGCCTCAATATATTCATAAAAATAGAACTATTATATTAAGTCATTATTTTTATAATGTTTTTAATATGATTATTCAGTTTAAGATAACATTGAAAATGAATTTATTTGAATTTAAATCTGTGGATAAATCTATTTTTAATAAATTCAAAATCCATTAATTCTGATTTCAATTGTGGATAAAAAATAATCAGAATTGAGAGAATATCGCACTAAAATAAATAAAAAACAGGAGACTCATATAAAAATATGAGCCTCCGATCTGGATATTCAGCTTAAGCTGCTTTTCGATAGATATTGGCCTGAATCCACAGATTGCCCCGAATATATTGACCAATCTGGAAATCTTTATGCTTGTCATTGCGGGTGGCTACACGGATCAAGGTAGCCGGCTGGCCTTCATCATGAATCAGGGTAACATCATAGAGCATGTAGTCCTGATCCATAAATTGCATTGAAGTTTTACCGACAATATTGCCCTGGAACCAGGCTTCATCTTCCTGACCCATGGTCTCACCATAGAGATAAGCGACCATTTTGGAGAAATCAACCGTTACCGGTTCTTTGTCTTCTTCAGATTTCGGCTCCCAAGCATCGATCTGTTCCTGTAAATTATCCGGTGCAACACCATTATTTTCCGCAAGAATTGCATTCAGGGCACGGTGATGTTTGATAGAGGCAGGATCATCCACGACTAAATGTTCATGGTCAGTCACCACTTCCAGTTCATAAGCCCAGGCATTTAAGTTGACGATATAAGACTGGTCTTTTTCATAATGCGACCGGTTGACGCTGTACAGCGTATCAAAGGCATAGATGATATTGTTGGCACCCAGATTGAGACGCAACACAGCTTGAGTGTCGGATTTACAAGAAATAATCCGGTCAATCGTGGCTTTCACCTGGTAGGGACTGTCAAAACCCGGAAATGCGGTTTTCACAGCCTGTGGCTTGTTATTTTCTACGGCAATCACTTGGCTTAATTGTACCGCAGCTTTGCTCGGTCCCTGAATCAGCCAGGTGGTTTCATCCATATCGCATTCTTGTGTACACAAGCCCATCGGCATTACAGGTGCGTCAAGGGCTTTGCCTAACCACTGGGGAACATCTGTGCCTGGGTTTTCAGTAAGCAAGGTCCAATGTTCGACATGACTACCGAAATTCTGATCATCAATAGTGATGATCTCTGGGCTATTCTGTTTTTTCATATGCACAATTGATCTTGGATGACTTATTTATAGTTAATCGAGGGTCATTACGATTTTTCAAGTCACTCGAATGAATTTAAAAATTAAAATGCAAATCATGTGAAGTCAAATATTTTTCTAGTTGTGAGTGGCTGACTCATTTAATACGGTTGAGTTGAGTATTTAAATACCAGGATATTCGGAGAAAGAGCAGTTTTAGGCATCAACCTGCATCCTCTGATTTGCTACACTAGTCCAAATTTCTCCCTTATGGAAAGCTGTGTGTTGCCATTCAAACTTTGGGTCGATGCAGATGCATTACCTCGTATTCTGAAAGATGTGATTATCCGTGCCTCCGATCGTTATCAGCTTGAAGTCACTTTTGTGGCTAATCAGCCGGTAGGGATTACACCGTCGATTCGTATCAATTCTATTCAGGTGATGAGCGGGGCAGATGCGGCAGATCAGGAAATTGTTGACCGTATGAAAGAGCATGACATTGTGGTGACGCAGGATATACCCTTGGCTGCTCAAGTCATCGAGAAGGGTGGTATCGCGATTCACCCGCGTGGTGAAATCTATACAGTGGCTAACGTCAAAGCACGTCTGCATTTACGTGATTTTATGGATACCTTGCGTGGTGCCGGTGTGCAAACTGGTGGCCCACCGCCGATTTCTGAACGTGATAAGCGTGAGTTTTCCAGCTCTCTAGATCAAACCATTCAAAAACAGAAACGTAAAACTGCGATTAAATAAAAAACGAGATTAAGTATGCCCCCAAAAAGTAACCTGATGTTAACCTATGCCTTGCTGGTTTTCATCTGGTCCACCACACCGCTCGCGATTGTCTGGAGTGTGGAAGATTTGCATCCAATGTGGGCATTGGCGATCCGCTTCTTTTTGGCTTTGCCTCTGGCCTTAGGATTATTGTGGTTATTTAAAACCAGATTACCGTTTGATCGTGTTTCCCTGCATAGTTACTTGGCGGGTGCATGCAGTTTTATCGGCTCGCAAATTTTTACTTACTGGTCTACGGATTATTTAAGTTCTGGCATTATTGCCTTAATGTTCGGCTTGGCACCCCTAATTTCAGGTCTGATTGGGCGTTTTGTCTTTCAGATGCAACTTTCGCTAAATCAATGGCTGGGAATGGGAATTGCTTTAACCGGACTTTCGGTGATCTGTCTAGGCGATGCAGATCAGCATATACAGCCAATTGGAATCGTGATCGCTTTGGTTGGGGTATTAGTTTATTGTGTATCCATGTTCTGGGTGAAGAAAATCAATGCGCCAATTGATCCTATGGCACAGGCGGCCGGTTCGATTGGTTTGTCAGTCGTTTTTTCTCTGGGTATGTTGCCATTTATCTGGCAATACGCACCCACTGCTATGCCACATGCCAAGTCCTTATTTGGTCTGGTATATGCGGTAATTATGGCATCACTGATTGCGATGTTCTGTTATTTCAAACTGGTACAGAAGATTAAGCCGACGACCCTATCTTTAACCACCGTTCTGACACCAATGCTGGCCTTGCTGGTAGGTGTATTATTGAATAATGAAAAATTGCCGCTCATTGCTTTGGTGGGTGTAGTAATTTTATTGTTCGGCTTAGTGGTTTATTTCGCTAAAGAAATTAAGGCGAGCTATAAAGCCCGCCTTTAATAAAAAGATAGATGCCAGTCTTAAGCAAAGCTGGCTTTCACACATTCGCCCAGTTTGACGCGATCCTGAGGATGCAGGGTAATGAAATAAGCACCCGTACGATATTTCCCGTTTTCTTCTGCACGACTGTAGGCCACCTGAGCGGTTGCCGCGATGTGGAAGAAGTTTTCCGGGTGACTTAAAGTCACATGCAGATAGGTGCCTTCGCTAATCGGCTGATCACTAAAGAAGCTAAAACCGGTCTCTGAAAAGTTCACATGTTCCGGTACAGGTAACATGCTTTGTACAATTGCGTCATACAAAGAACCGGTAATAAGGTTTAATTTTTGGTTGAATAAGGATAAGATTCGAGCAATTTGTTGATCTTTTTCAGATAATTGTTCTAATTCGTAGTTAACAGCATGATCAAATTGATCTAGCTCTGCAAGTAGTAGAAAATAGCGGGGCAATACGAAATTAGCATCGTAAGGATCATTCAAGGCAACATCATCGGAAATAATCTGATAATTGATTCGTAAAGCAGCATCGATTCGAGACATGACTCGTCTTTCAGTGAATCCGTTTGGATGCTGTACATTTTCCATAATTTATTACCTCGGACTAGATGGTTATGTTCAAACCAATCTCGCTGTATATAGGGTTGAAATATACTCGCGCACGGCGTAGTAACCACTTCATTTCTTTTATCGCATTGGTCTCAATGATCGGTCTCACGCTCGGTGTAGCAGTCCTCATTACAGTTTTGTCTGTCATGAATGGTTTTGACCGAGAGTTGAAAAATCGCGTCTTGGGGATGGTTCCTCAAGCCACTGTTTCTTCGACGCAAATTCTAACAAATTGGCCTGAACTTGCAAAGCAGATTGAGCGGCATGAACACGTTCAAGGTGTGGCTCCTTTTACCCAGTTACAGGGGATGCTCACGGCTCAAGGGCAAGTTGCCGGAATTATGGTCAGCGGGATTGAACCAAAGTATGAGAAGAAAGTTTCGATCATCCAGAACCATATGGTCGAGGGTAGTATTGATAACCTGAAAAAAGGTGAATTTGGGATTGTTTTAGGCAAGCAGATGGCAGATGCCATGGGCGTAGGCTTGAACGATAACATTACCTTGGTTCTACCTGAAGCGACGCCTTCACCAGCAGGTGTCGTACCCCGTTTTAAACGCTTTAAAGTGGTCGGGATCTTCAGTATCGGTGCAGAAGTTGATTCGATGATGGGTTATATTGCCTTGAACGATGCTTCAACCTTGTTACGTTTGCCAGATGGTGCTCAGGGCGTACGTATGAAGCTGGATGACATTTTCGCAGCGCCTCAGGTTTCTCAGGAAATTGTGCGTGACTTACCGGGTAACTTCTATGCCTCTGACTGGACTTATACCCATGGTAATCTGTTTAGTGCAATCCAGATGGAAAAAGCGATGGTGAGCTTATTGCTATTCCTGATTGTCTTGGTCGCAGCATTTAATATCGTGTCTTCACTGGTAATGGTGGTCACAGATAAAAAATCCGACATCGCAATTTTACGTACTTTGGGTGCTTCACCTGCCACGATTACCCGAATCTTTATGGTTCAAGGTACTGTGATCGGCGTAATCGGAACTTGTGCGGGTGCCATTCTCGGGATTATTGCCGCCACCAGTATTAGTAGTTTTATTGGCTGGTTAAACAATTCACTTGGCCTGAATATGTTTGATGCTTACTTCATCAACTATTTACCTTCTTATCTGCGCTGGCAGGATGTGGTCGTGATTGTAGGTCTGTCACTTGCTTTAAGTTTCCTGGCCACTATTTATCCAGCATTCCGTGCTGCTAAAATTCAACCGGCGGAGGCATTGCGTTATGAGTAATCTGGTTCTGGATGCCCAAAATATCGAGAAATCTTTTACAGATGGAAAATCTACGGTTGATGTGATCAAAGGGATTTCATTGCAGGTAAAGGCCGGGGAATTTGTTTCTATTGTCGGTTCAAGTGGTTCCGGTAAAAGTACCTTGTTGCATATTCTGGGAGGATTGGATCGTCCTTCTGCCGGACAAGTGATGGTCAATGGCCGCCGTTTTGACAATTTATCTGAAGCAGAACGCGGCTATGTCCGTAATGAAAATTTGGGCTTTGTATATCAATTCCACCATTTATTGCCAGAGTTTACTGCACTAGAAAATGTCGCGATGCCTTTAATGCTTCGTAAAAACGTCAAGTTTAAAGAGGCTAAACAGCAGGCAGAATACTTACTGGAGCGTGTTGGATTAACCCATCGTTTAACCCATCAACCGGGCGAACTTTCAGGGGGCGAGCGTCAGCGTGTAGCACTGGCTCGTGCCGTGGTGACCAAGCCGAAGTTAATGATGGCAGATGAGCCAACAGGTAACTTGGACCGTAAAACAGCCGATAAAATCTTTGAGTTGCTGACTGAATTACGTAGTGAATTCAATATGGCCATGTTAATTGTGACCCATGATGAACAATTGGCACATTCGGCAGACCGGATTCTACATATGCGTGATGGTCTATGGATGAATGACTAATTACAGAAATAATCTTCTTTAATTGAAGCTCACTTCGGTGGGCTTTATTATTGCCTGAAAATAATAATAAAAAAGAAAATCTTCATGTTGCAATGGCTGTGTCTGGGCTGGATTTTAGGCCTTGCCAGTATGGGAAAATCTTTTCTGAATATTGAGTTGAATTCAATCTCAGTGATATTTCTTGCTGTGCTCTTTTATTTCTGTAGTTCCAAGCTCAATACTGTTCTGAAAAAGCCCTTACATAAAGGATTGCTGGTAAGTACCTGTATTCTACTCGGGACATTTTGGGGATATGGTTATGCCAATCAACAGCTCAGCCAACGGCTATTGAATGTCGAGCATGAAGTACTGCAGAAAGACATTATCGTTTATGTCAAACGCTTGAATAAACTCGGTGAACAATCCATCCAGCAGCCTTTGGAAGTATTAAACCTCGATGGACGCACCGTAACCTGGATGGGTTTTCTACCTAAAACCTCATCGAATACTTCACAACTATCAGCGAATCATGAAAATAATGCACTTGAACTGGGGCATTATTACCGGCTGCAAGGGCAGGTACGTCCTAATCACAGTTATGCAACGCCCGGTGCTTTTGATGCTGAAAAATGGGCACTGCAACAGAATATGATGGCAGGTTTCCGGATCAAACAGATAGAGCAACTTGATTCAGCTACTGTTTCTACACTGGGGTATAGTCAGTTTATTCGAGAGCAAAGAGCTTTAACTCAGCAATTTCTACTTTGGGTAGAGAAGAAGCGGCTGCAATTAAGAGAGTTCATAGCACGACAACCTGTACAAAATAAAGGTTTGCTTCTGGCTTTGCTCACCGGAGATGAAAGCCTTTTAAATCCTGCAACTGAACAGCAATTTCGACGTATGGGTATGAGTCACTTACTGGCGATTTCCGGACCACATGTGCTGATCTTTGCCCTGATGGTCTGTACTATGCTTCGGCTACTTGTCGCACGAAGTATGCCTCAGCTTTATCTAAGATGGCCACGCCAGTATTTTCTGGCTTTACCTTTTCTGTTTTGTGTGGTGCTGTACTGTGCCTTTGTGGGTTTTGAAATCCCGGCAATCCGCACTCTGCTGATCTGTATGATTGGTGTCTTCCTCATGCTGCTTCGACAAAATCTGCAGGCTTTAAAACTTCTGATTCTGAGCGCCGCCTTACTGTTATTCATTGATCCCTTTAGTATCTTGTCCGCGGCTTTCTGGCTATCCTATGGGGCCTGTTTTGTATTGCTCAGAATTTATCAGACCATTCAACAGCGACCATCCGAGCAAAATCAGACAGCAATACAAAAACTGTATTTTGCAGCTAAAGCGCTAGTGGAATCACAGTGGAAAATCTTTCTCGCTTTATTTCCTTTAATGATGCTGTTTTTTAAGCAGATTGCCTGGATCACACCGTTCAGCAATTTGGTCGCAATTCCCTGGATCGGTCTTTTGATTGTACCGATCGATATTATGGCAGCAATTCTTTTTTTTATCGCTGAACCGGTCTCAAGCATGCTATTTCAGCTGAATGATCTGTTGCTGAATATCCTATTGGGATTCTTAAATCTGCTGAATCACTGGTTTAAACCGCAGTTAATACCAGTTGCGATGAATCTCTGGATGATTGGCCTATGCATCCTGTCTTTGCTGATTTTATTCTTACCACGAGGCGTATTGCCAAAATCCTGGATAGCTGTCGCGGCAGTACCAGTTTGTATTCCTCAACTCTATCATCCGCCATTTCAGCTTTCGGTGCTGGACGTTGGGCAAGGGCAGGCGATATTCCTTCGTTATGGAACTCATAACATGATGATCGATATGGGTGGTTATTATGATGAGGAAAAATTTAGTATTGGGAAGCAGGTAATCATGCCATTTCTGTCGGTACAAGGTGTTTCTCAACTGGAGCAGGTGATTTTAACGCATCTGGATCAGGACCATAGTGGTGCTTATCACAGCATTAAAGACCAGCTCAAGATTAAGAATATCTATGCCAATGAAGTGACCGAAACTGCAGCCTCTTCAAACTTTCAATTATGTTATCAGGGACAGCGGTGGCAATGGCAGAATGATGTGCAGATTAAGGTCATTGCACCAAAACTAGAACAATTAAATACTGCTAATTTCAATAAAAATGACCTGTCTTGTGTAGTGTATTTGCAGCTCAAAGATGTCTGGCCTTATCAGAATTTTCTGCTGATGGGAGATGCAGGTTGGCAGACTGAATATCAGTTACTCAAAGACTACCCCGATTTAAAAGTGGATGTCTTGGTCTTAGGCCATCATGGCAGTCAGCACAGTTCAGCTTATCAATTCTTGCAGCACTATCGTCCTAAACTGGCGATTGCGTCTGCTGGAAAATTTAATCGTTACGGGCATCCAAGTCAGTTGACTCAACAGCGTCTCAAAGAATTGGATATTCCTCTATTGACTACAGCAGAGCATGGCAGCCTGCATTTTCATCAGCAAGGAACTCAAATCATTCTAGAAACTGAAAGAAGTCGCTGGAAATGGTTACAAAAACAAAATCTAACTGACTGATTCTAGAGATGGTTCAACAGCAGCCAGATTAGAAGTTCTTAACTGGTTCACTTTGGACAAAGCTTGGTTATGATCAAGCTTATAAATATTTCCCAGATCTTCGTGAGCTCTAAAGCGTTTATAGCTCCAGTGATAATGTTCAGGATGACGCTGAATCAGGTTTTCAATCGTGTTGATGATGATGCCTGTACCTTGATTAGCATCTCCCTGATAAATTTTTTCATCTATGGCCTCGATATGAATATCAAAGCCAGCATTCTCATTACGCAGGGCATAAAGGAACAGCGCACGGGCTTTGGTTTTCTGGATCAGCTTGGCACTCAGATTGCTGGTAGCTAGAGGAACACCAAAGTAAGGAATATATTCACCGCCAACGTTGGGTGTATGATCCGGCAGAATGACAGTGGTGCCACCTTGCTTCAAGGCTTTGAAAATCTGTCGTACACCAGACTCATCTGTCGGCACCAGATTGGCCTGTTCGCGGCTGCGTGCTGCACGAACAAATTGATCCGCTGCCTGATTTTTTACAGGCTTATACATGATGGTCATTGAAGTGAATTGCGCAACATAGGCATTCATGATTTCCCAAGTGCCAAAGTGCGGCACAATCAGTACCAGACCTTTATTTTGTGCCAAGGCATCATGCAGTAAATCTTCGCCTATAACTTTATGCACTCTCTCAATATTTTTCTGATTACTCGAACCCCAAATACTGAAAAATTCGAAATAAGACATCAGTTCATTGCGAATCGCGGCACGGGTAATCCGTTCTCTTTCCTGTGTCGACAGTTCAGACAAACTGATCTCAAGGTTCAGGCGAATTACATCAGAAGTTTTAGAAACTTTAAAAATATTAACGATTAAGGCAAGAATACGCGCAATCCATCGGGAAACTGAAAGCGGTTGGCGGCTAATATATTTGAGTAAACCGTAAGCTGAATTCTTTGAGCTGCGTTCAGTCATTGAGTTGTAATATTGATAAAATAAAAAAGAATAGCACTTATTATAGGCGAAAACGGTTTCTTTAGACAGAATTACCCTTTTCGGTGTATATAATGGGTTCAATATAAATTAATTTATTGGATTATTTATGTCCGATTGGCCACCAAAACCTGAAAATCAAATACAAAATACGCAACAACCAGTTCAACCGACTGGCCCAGAATGGAAACTGCTGGAAAAAGCGGTTTTAGCTTCAGTAGAAGAGCAACGACGGGCACGTCGCTGGGGGATCTTCTTTAAATTTCTGACCTTCGCTTATCTGCTGGTTGTCATTCTTGCGCTGGGTAAAGGCTGTAGCATGAGTGCTTCTGATCCAAGTGCAGGCGCAGGTGCACACATTGCTGTGGTTGATATTATTGGCACGATTGCCGCAGACAAGCAAAGCGTAAACAGTAGCAATACCATCAAATCACTCAAAAAAGCCTTTGAAAACAAGCAAAGTAAGGCTGTCGTTTTAAATATTAATTCACCGGGTGGTTCACCAGTCCAGTCAGATGAAATCTGGCAGGAAATCCAGTATCTGAAAAAACAGTATCCTGAGAAAAAACTCTATGCCGTGATTGGTGATACAGGAGCTTCTGGTGCTTACTATATTGCATCCGCTGCAGATGAAATCATTGTCAATCCATCGAGTCTGGTCGGTTCAATTGGTGTGATCATGCCGAACTATGGTGTGAATAACCTGCTGCAAAAACTTGGAGTTGAAGACCGCACCATGACTTCAGGTGAAAATAAAGCTTTGCTGTCCATGACACAGCCGGTTGATCCTGCGCAAAAAGCGCATGTACAAGGTGTGCTGGATAATGTGCATGGTCACTTTATTAATGCTGTAAAGCAGGGACGTGGAGCTAAATTAAAATCGACTGATCCTGCTATTTTCTCAGGTCTGTTCTGGACCGGTGAACAGGCGGTGAAATTGGGTATTGCAGACCGTATTGGCAGTTTAAATACTTTGAAGCGTGAACTAAAAACTGAAAAAGCACTGAACTACACTATTGAATATAGTCCATTTGAGTCAGTACTGGGTCGTATGGGTTCATCGATTGGTGAAGGAATTGCAACTTCAGTGGCACAGAAACTTCAGTCAGAAAATAAAACGACCTTACAATGAAACCCTTGATTCATTTTGCGCACGCCAATGGCGTGCCATCTAAAGTCTATCAAAAGCTGTTTGAAGGACTACAAGATGATTACGATATTATCTATGTGCCGTTATTAGGGCCTGATAAGCGTTATCCGATTGATAATCACTGGAAAAGTCTGACTCAGCAGGTGATTGACAGTATTGTGCGCCAATCTCATGGACGTCCGGTAATTGGTTTGGGGCATTCATTAGGTTCAGTCCTGAGTTTTCAGGCCTCCTTACAGCGTCCGGAACTTTTTTCGCAAATGATTATGCTTGATCCGCCGATGATCATGGGCAAAGAAGCCTTTGCGTTGCATATTGCAAAAACTTTTCGCTTAAAAGCACTGGACCAGATGTCACCTGCAGGTTTGTCGAAACGCCGTCGTGATCATTGGGAGTCTCGGGAACAGGCAGCTGAACTGCTACGACCGAAAGGCTTTTATCAGGATTTTGATGCAGATTGCTTCCAGGCTTATATTGACTATGCCTTAAAGGATGATCCGGTTCGAGGTGGAGTTGAACTCACCATTCCTAAAATGGATGAAGTGAATATCTTTAGAACCAATCCATCGCTATGGTGGTTACCTCAGGCAAAACCAAAAGTACCAGTACATCTGGTGGTTGCCAAGAAAGGTCCATTTTTGGCGCGCAGATTTCCGCAGCAAGTGCAAAAGAAATTTGGCATTCCATTTACAGTAGTAGATGGTGGGCATATGTTCCCATTAGAGCAGCCTGAGCAAGTAGCGAGTCTGGTCAAACAACTGATTCAGCAACTGTCTGCTTAAAGTTCACCTCATCTAAAGAAATAAAAAAACGCATCCGAGGATGCGTTTTTTATATTTGGACTTTTAGAATTTGCAGAATTGAACAGGTTCTTGCATTTTTGCATTACGATACAACACACCTTGTTCAGTATGTTGAATTGTCCCATTACAGATCCATTCTACCACTTGTGGGTAAATCAGATGTTCCAGTACATGTACCCGCTGAGCTAAAGTGTGAGCCGTATCTTGATGCGATACTTTTAACACACCCTGTGCTAAGGCTTGGCCGGCATCCAGTTCAGGAGTGACATAATGCACTGTACAACCATGCAGAACATCACCAGTATTCAGGACACGCTGATGGGTATGCATGCCTTTGTAATGTGGCAAAAGAGAAGGGTGAATATTCAGCATTTTCCCTTCCCAAGCTTTCACAAATTTTTCACTTAAAATTCGCATAAAGCCCGCAAGTACGACCAGATCGACATCCCAGTCCAGAAGCTGCTGATGCATGACATCATCAAAAGCTTCCCGGCTTGGATACTGCTTATGTTCAATGACTGCAGTCGGAATTCCTGCTTTATGAGCGCGCTCTAAAGCAAATGCTTCAGGCTTGTTGGAAAGCACCCCGACAATTTCTCCTGACAGATGGGCATCTATCAGGGCTTGCAGGTTCGATCCACTGCCTGAAACAAGTACAGCAATTTTAATCATGCGAAATTACGCGAAGATCACACGAATTTTTTCGTCTGCACCTTCAACAGATTCAGCATTATCTGCAATGTGACCCATTGCCCATGCTTTCTCACCCAAACCGTTGAGTAACTCTACAGTTTTGTCTGCTTCGGCTGCATCAACAACAAGAACCATACCTACGCCACAGTTAAAGGTACGATACATTTCAAACTGTTCTACACCGCCTTCGCGTTGAAGGAGTTTGAACAGCTCAGGCCATTCCCAAGAAGATTCATTTACGACTGCTTGAGCACCGTTTGGTAATACGCGAGGCAGGTTGCCTGGTAAACCTCCACCCGTGATGTGTGCCATCGCATGTACATCAACCTGTTTTAGCAGTTCAAGAATAGATTTCACATAAATGCGTGTTGGTTCCATTGCAACATCTGCAAGTGGACGACCATCAACGATTTGATTCAGGTCAACATTTTTAACTTCAAGAATTTTACGAAGCAACGAATAACCGTTTGAGTGTGCACCAGAAGATGCAACACCAATGAGTACATCACCCGCTTTTACTTTAGAGCCATCAATAATTTTGCTTTGCTCAACTACACCGACACAGAAGCCTGCAAGATCGTAATCTTCACCTTCGTACATGCCTGGCATTTCAGCAGTTTCACCACCAACCAGTGCACAGCCTGCAAGTTCACAGCCAGCACCGATTCCTGTTACAACATTTGCAGCCACGTCCACATTTAGGTGACCAGTCGCATAATAGTCCAGGAAGAACAGTGGTTCAGCACCACAAACGAGAAGGTCGTTCACACACATTGCAACCAGATCTTGACCAATGGTGTCATGACGGTTCAAATTCAGTGCCAGACGTAATTTTGTACCAACACCATCTGTGCCTGATACGAGAACAGGTTCTTCATAACCTTTAGGGATTTTACAAAGGGCGCCGAAACCGCCTAATCCGCCCATTACTTCAGGACGTTTAGTACGCTTAGCGACGGACTTGATTCGGTCGACTAACGCGTCTCCCGCTTCAATATCGACACCTGCATCTTTGTAGCTTAAACCAGTGTTTGGGGTAGAAGTTGAGTTGCTCATAATGAAGTCTCCGCATTCGCGCGGGGGATTATAACCTGAATATGCAAAACTCTTATGGTATTTATGCCCTAAAATGCTATCTTTATTAAAATATTTTACTTTTTATAACGATTAATAGAGAGAAGGCGAAACTTTATGGTAGATCGCACATTGCGTCGCGTGTTTATCCTAGCTGGGATAGCTTTGTTGTTGTGGATTCTATATTTACTAAAACCCGTTGTAATTCCATTTGTTGCAGCGTTTTTAATGGCTTATCTGTTCAGCCCGCTGGTAGATAAACTGCACGATATCGGTCTGCCGCGTTGGCTCTCTATTAGTATCGTTTTTACTGGAATCGGGATCGTTATGATCTTGGCGATCTGGTATCTGGTGCCGTTGATCTGGCAGCAGCTGATTTATGCGCGTGACAATATACCTGCGGTCATTGGCTGGATTAATTCAACCTTTTTGCCATGGTTGTCGAATACCTTCAATGTCGTTGAAATGGAAATTGATACCACACAGATTTCTGATGTGGTCATGGACTATGTGCAAACCAATTATAGTGCTGACAGTATTCAGGCCTTCCTGCTACGCCTTGCACAATCTGGAATTAACTTCTTGCAGATTGGCGGTACGATTGTCCTGATTCCAATTATTGCATTCTATTTCCTGCTGGATTGGGATCGTATGCTGGAAAGCTTACGCCGCCTGATTCCACGTCCTTATGAACAAAGTACATTAAGAATCGTCGGTGAATGTCACAGTGTACTTGGAGCTTTTGTGAAAGGGCAGTTTCTGGTGATGATTCTGCTGGGAATCGTTTATGCGATTGGTTTGCAATTGATTGGTCTTGAAGTCGGTTTGATTATCGGTATGGTGGCAGGCCTGGCCAGTATTATTCCTTATCTGGGCTTTGCTGTCGGTATTATTGCGGCTGTGATTGCAACTTTCCTGCAATTCGGGATCGACTGGTGGCAACTGGTTCTGGTTGGTGTGGTCTTTATGGTCGGTCAGGCGGTAGAAGGTTATGTACTGCAACCATTCCTGCTTGGCGATAAAATTGGCTTATCACCAGTAGCAGTTGTATTTGCGGTACTGGCGGGTGCTCAACTGGCGGGTTTCATGGGAATGCTGATTGCTCTCCCAGTTGCAGCGGTAATTGTGGTTCTGCTCAGACATGCACGTGAATATTATGAATGCACATCATTTTATGGAAATCAGGCAGTCGTCATGAATGATCCGGCTACAGGTTCCATAAGCGTAGAAACTTCAGACTTAGATGTTGATATTGAAATGAAAAAGTCAGAAGCAAAACCACTGCAAGAGGGAAAGAAATCAAGTAAGATGGATGTACCTCTTCATAAAGACTCATAAGGCCATCAGAATCATATGCGTCAATTGCAGCTAGATATAGAACCTCAACTCGATGCTCGAATTAGTGATTTTTCGGGCCCGGGATGGGGTCATGTAATTGACGCAGTCCGACAGCTGCATGCAGGCCTAATCAGCCGCTTTTATGTGTATGGCGGAGCTGGAACAGGGAAAAGTCACTTACTCTCTGCCATTTGTGATTCTTATCTGGAAATCGGTAAGACTGCTATACAGGTGTCTTTGCTGGAGCTTCTGGATGCGCCTACTGAAGCCATTACTTCGCTGGACCGGTTTGACCTGATCGCACTGGATGATATTGAAGCCATTAGTGGGGTTCCACACTGGCAACGCGCCGTTTTTCACTTGATTAATTATAATGATGGAGGCGGTGGTCAGCTGGTATTTTCTTCCCGTTTTGCACCCATTGAGTTAAAGCTTGAATTGCCTGATTTGCAGTCCCGACTCACGCAGGCAGTTAGTGTCCGTGTCCCAAATGGCAGTCTTTATGCGGACCGATTTGCCTTGGTATCCTCGGTATTGGACCGACGCGGTATTCATCTTGATCCACAGATTTTTGATTATTTGCTAAATCACGGACCACATCAAACTTCCGTGCTTCTACAAACATTAGAACAGATTATTCAATTACTTAAAGGCGAAAAGCTGAAGGTCAGCAATGCTAACCTGCGGCAGATTTATGCATTAATTGATGAATATCGTTAAATTATAAAACATCTTGAGTAATTACTCAGTCTATGCGAAAGTAAGGCAAAATAATTCGTTGTTGCAAGGAAGATGCAACTTTAGAAGAAAAAGAAAGAAATAAAAAATTAAGGAGAAGGGTATGCTCAAGAAGAGCATAGGCATGGCTTTGCTATGTATGGCGGGGCAGGCATATAGTGCAGAAATTATTGTAACTACCACAGAAGATATTGAAAAAGATGACAAGGAATGTTCACTTCGAGAAGCTGTTGAATATGTGAATCGTGGCCTGGCTAAAGAAGGTTATATGGGCTGTGGTGGCGAAAATGCTATTGGCACCATTATCTTAAAAGAAAAAACGACCTATGTACTGAATAAGCATATCCCGATCAAGAAATCAGTAACGATTAAATCTATCGCAGAAGTAGATGGTGAATTTAGTAGTACCGATAAGGTAATGGGGTTATATAACGCTCATATTCAAATGAAAGGGACAGATAATCTCTTCCGTATTAGCAATGATGAAGAGCTGATTCAAGTCAATTTAAAAGAACTCGACCTTGAAGGTTGCGGTAAAAGCAGCTGTGCCGAACAAGGTGGCCTAATTCATAATAAAGGTAAATTGGTGATTGATTACAGCCGCTTATACAAGGGAGCTGCGAGTCAAGGTGGTGCCATTTATAATGTGGGGAAATTTGGCCAGAATCTGATTGCTTTTGCCGAAATAAAAACCAGCCTGATTGAAAATAATCAGGCGCAACAGGGTGGCATACTCTATAGCCAGCTTCCATACTTTCTGGTTTATCAAAGCGTTTTAAAGAATAACCAGACGCTGAATAATAATGCTACCAATATTTATACAGCGGGCCAAGTCGATAATCCTGCCGATATTCAATCCATTAATGCTGAAGTCCTAAGCAGTACCCTGTTAAAAAATAAGGGAGCACTGATCAATGTGATTGATGGAGTGGGAATCAATAACCTGACAATAGTGGACAATACAGGTACAGCACTACGTATTAGTGCCCCGAATGGTAAAGCCTATGTGGCGAACAGTATTATTTTAAGAAATGGTACGCAGGATTGTCAGATTGAAACTACGGATAAAAGTACGATTCACAATAACCTGGTAACAGCATCTTGTGGTACAGGTGATGCTGCGTATCCAAACCAGATCTGGACAGGTACTCGCTTGTTTGCAGAGGCTTCAGATCAAAGTGAAGGTGTTTGTCTAAATTTAAAACAAAATAGCGATGCTATTCTATGTCCTTATAGCGTTCCTAAAGATCAGTTCTTGGGCTATCTACGTCCTCGTATCCTGTTGAATTATAATCAGGTTAGTGATTCACCGATTGTAAATAGAGGGACTAGCTACAATAGCAGCAATCCTTCAGTCAGCTGTGAGGCGTCAGACCAACGCGGTGTAGACCGTTTACTAGATAACTTATTTTGTGACCGTGGTGCGATTGAAATTACAGTTCCAACATCTACCAGTCTGGTTGGACAGGATCTTCTAAAAGGAGAGACTGCAAAGTTTTCAATTGAATCTGCTTTAGGAGATAGTGATTTAATTCCTAAAGAGCAATGCAATAACATTATTGGAGAGAATCCAAAGGGTGAGCCTTGGCAAGATGGCTGCTTACAGGTTATCCAAACCAAAACTGTTTCCAAGGGCAAAACAGTCATTGATATTGATGGGAATGTTGTTTATACCCCAGATTCACAATGGCATGGTGCTGACATTTTTGAAATTCAGGTAGTTACTTCCTCTACACGATTTAATAAGTCTAAACCTTATCTGGTTTTAAGTACCCAGATTGTACAGGAACCTAAAAATGAAATGAAAGACAAGTCTGTGAAGACCTCGGGTGGGGCATGGGGGATTGCTGGCTTAATGGGCTTGATAGGGTTGATCGGCCTACGTCGCAGATTAAAAGATTAAGGAAAAATCATGAAAAATTATAAAAAAGGACTGCTTGCAGCCATGATTTTATCTGCCATGAGTTTAATGGCAGCCGAAGATAAAACCATATATGTCACTACATTTGCTGACGAGGATGGGGAAAATACCAGTGCCTGTTCCTTGCGTGAAGCCATTAAGACAGCCAAGCTGGATAAATCCTATGGAGGATGTAATGTTGGCCGTACATTGCGTAATGACGGTTCCGCTCCAGATGTCATCCAACTCGAAGCTGGGGAATACAAGCTCAATAGTGAAATTATTGTTGAATCCCATGTCAATATTTTGGGAAAATCACCCTTCAATTATACTCAAAGAAGTCCTATTACCTTTTTATATCCAACACGTGAGGCTTTAACAACCACCATTTCAGGCCAAGGGAAAACCCGCTTATTTAATACGGTCGCTAGCCAAGCCAGCATGGTGGTAAATGGTGTCATCCTGAAAGATGGTTATGCTGCAAAAACCAGTCTGGATAAAGGTAATGGTGGAACATTTTATGTCGCCGGTCCTCTAAGCCTCGTGAATAGTGAAATTGTAAATTCACGAGCGGCTGCAGAAGGGGGAGCAATTTATGCAGTGGCGATGAATAATGAAAAAATTATCAAGATTCAGGATTCCTTAATTCATCAGAATAAAGCAGCTACATATGGCAGTGTCTTGGCCATGGATTGTGTGGGGAATTTGGGCAGTACAGAGACCAAGCTAGAAATTAGCGCAAGCAGCATTGTCAAAAATGGTTCTACTGATACGGCCAGTATTCTGGACTTCTGTGGTTATGCCAAAGCTGATATTAGTAACTCTACGATTGCAAAAAATACGACCAGTACTACAGGTCATATTTTCCGAATGGCCAATGAAATCAGCCGTCCATTAAGTTCTTTCTTCACTTTTAGTGCTATTAATAACACGATTGTCGAAAATACTGCTCGCTCAACCATCTTTTATGACAATACTGGTAATTCGAGTCTGGCTTATAATGTATTAGCATTTAATCAGGGATTGTCTTGTGAATATGCCTTGAATGGTGGGAATCCAAGTAAAGAACAGGATGTAGATTTATTTACTGCTTATAATGCGATTCATACAAGTGGTTCCTCACGCTGTATATTACCTGAACTGGCAGAAAACAGTGTTTCAACGAATATTGATGTATCCAGTAATCAGATCACAGATCTGTTAACTCCTTATATCGAACCTTCTGTAAATAACCGTTATTTAGGGATGTATTATCCTATTGATCGACAATCGAATACGGATCTGGTCAATATCGGTACAGAAAGTTGTGAAGAAACTGATCAGCGTGGAATTGAGCGGTTGACTAAGGTAACATTGTTATTTAATCCGGACGCAAAAAATTCCTGTGAAATTGGGTCGGTAGAAATCCGGCGCTTAACTGCAGCAGATATTTCTGGCCTAAAAAATAGTTCTTTAACAGAGTTGCTGGATTATTATCAGGAAAATATTGATGATATTAATTCTATTCTGGCCGATAAGAATACAAAACCTGAGGAAATACAGGGCTTAAAGGAAGAGCTAAAAGAATATGAGGATCTTTTAAAATATACCAAGCAATACCAGAAATATCGTGCCATATACGTTAATCCATTTAGTTTGGTCATGCCTCAAGAAACTTTAAATAATACTCAAGTACAAGCTAAAGCATTAAATTCACAAAATTATGAAATTACAGTGCAATCTTTAGGTGTAGGGTCTTTATCTGGATCAGGCAGTTCATTAATTGTTCAAGGTGCGCCGAATGACCCAAATTTAAAATGTGAATGGAAGCCTGACTTAAACCGTATCATGATGTATCGTACTGATGGCAAAGTAACCAGTCTCTCGGATACGGAGTATTGCCGTTATACAATTAAAGACAAGCAGACAGGTGCCAGCAGTACAGGTATTTTGCAGGGCGCATTTGTAAATATTAAACCGATTGTAAAAAATGACGAATATAGAATTAGCGCAGAAAACAATCTGACCGTGACTGTGAATCCATTAGAGAATGATAGTGATGATGGTGATGGTCCACGGATGAATGGCAAGGCTGCTTTCTATCGTGATAAAGATGGTCGTGAGATTCCAATTCGTATTGTCAAGCTTCCTGCTGGAGTAATCCTTTCTGCAGAGCGAGAAGGACCATGCCCAGGGAATTTTGCAGGTGAAACCTGTTATGGTGGAAAATTGACTTTTAGTGTGAAAAATACTTTTAGTCAGTCAGATTATGATATGCAGTATCATGTTTTTGATGCAGATGAGTTGATGTCAGATACAGCAAGAATTAACTTAAAAAATACGGCTAAAAATACCAATACATCATCAAGTGGTGGTGGTTCATTTGGAATTTGGGGATTGTTCGGATTATTAGGTCTGGCAGGATATCGCCGAGTTAGAAAATAATTGCAGCATGAAAAAAGCCTCCGGATGGAGGCTTTTTTATTTAACTTAAGTTAATGAGTTTTGGGTTGAGTGAGTTGCTGGTATTTCTGGATATATTCTTCACGGATCGCCAGTCGTTCTTCTGGCGTTGCTTTTTGCATCCGTGCACCTAACTCCTTACGTTCCTGACTGCTCATCATTTGCCAGGTTTCACGCATACGCTGCTTTTCAGCTTCAGGAAGCTGGGTGAACCAGTCCATGCGTTGCTGTAAATTAATACGTTGCTGTTCAGGCATTTCTTTTAAGGACTGATAACGTTTAATTAATGCCAGTTGCTCGGAATCAGAAAGGGTATCCCAGGTTTCGTTGACCTGCGTATTGGCATCTTTGGAAAAAATCCAAAAACGTTCAAATCCAGCAAAGCTGGTTTGCAGGAAGCTGAATGCACAAAATGCAATTGCTAATCTTTTAGCTGCCATGTGGAACTTTGTCCTCACCTAAAACCATTAACATTTCCAGATCTTCAAGCATCTGTGGGGAGAGTTTGGGTGTAGATACCGCCTGAGTCTGAGGTTCGTTATGGCTGACAATATTCGGTAGCACTACCACGCCAGCAATCGCAGCAGCCAGAGCAAAGCTAGACATTTTTAGAAATGCAAAGCGTGAATGTTGTGCGTCCTGAATATGCTCCAGCACATGATTCATCACCACCGGTTTATCCTTGTGGTGCTGTGCCAGTCCATCAAGTTTGGAAGTTACTTGCTTTAAGAAATCATCTTGCTTCATTCGGATGATCCTCCCAGATATGGATTTAAGTGTGCTAGAGAGGCACGTAGACCTTGAATAGCACGGTGATAATGGGTTTTCACACTGCCTTCTGTACAGTTCATAATTTGCGCTGTAGTTTGAGTATCAAAGCCTTCCCAGGCTCTGAGCATAAATGCTTGCTGCTGACGCACAGGTAATTTGGCAATCGCCTCCTGAATTTCTTCAGCAGTTACTGCCTGATCCAGAAATTCTAAAGGTGAGGGCGTAGATTCATCTACCAGATTGTCAAATTCGACTTCGTCGTCATCAAGGCTGACTTTTTTGAAAAAGGAAAAGGGCTGGTTGCGACGTGCTTCTTTACGACGCCAATCCTGTAATTTGTTATTCAGAATCGTATAGAACAGGGGATACCACTCTTCAGTGCTTTTCTCTGCATAAGATTTATGCAAAGCAATAAAAGCTTCCTGAACCAGATCCATTGCGATCCCATGTTGTCCTTGACTCGCACTTTCCATCATCACCAAAGCACGCCCAGTCACGTCCTGCATGAAATTTTTCAGGCGAGACTCTGCCGTACTCTTTAGAATACTCGCATCTTGTGACTGCAACGGTTTCGGTGCTAAATCCATAGAGATGGAAAATCCTGTCATTGGATACCCACCATTATTCCCAAGTTCATGTGCATATAACGTTGGGAATAACGATTTGGTTGACAATAAAACTTATTATTTTTGTAGTGTAATCTATTTTATAAATACACTGACTGGAATTAAAACAATGTAACCTAAATACCGTATTAGATACGTTGACGCACCATCTCAAAGAAACAGATAGAGCCTGCAATGGCAACATTCAGGGATTCCTGTCCACCTGGCTGTGGAATAGTCACCGCTTCGGCATGTTGCAGGGCATAGTCAGATACGCCTTGACCTTCATTGCCCAGAATCCAGACGCAGGCTTTACGCAAGTCTTTACTGTACAGGCTGCTAGAACGATGTGAGCTGGTGACATATACCGGAATCTTGAATTGCGGTAAAAGGTCTTCCAGTGCGATATTTTCAAAAGTTTGCAAAGAAAAATGCGCGCCCATACCTGCACGTAATACTCGTGGCGACCAGATAGATGCTGAACCCTTGGTACAAATGACCTGATCAATACCGGCAGCTGCTGCTGAACGTAGCAGGGTGCCAACATTACCGGGATCCTGCACATTTTCAAGGATCAGAGTGTCAGCCGTAAAATCAAGTGCCTGGCTTGAGCTTGGAATATCGACAATCGCCATACATGCAATCGAAGTGCCTAAGGTACTCAGGTCCTTATAAAGCGATTCACCAATGACAAAGACCACACCGGTATATTTGTTTAAAATAATGTCGAAATCAGGATGCGCTAAAGCATGTTCAGTCGTGAAGATCGAATTGATTTTCTTGTTTTCATGTAACCATGCAAGACACAGGTGCGTGCCTTCAAGCACAGTCTGTCCTTGTTTTTTTCGATAAGAATTCTGTTCAATTAAACCGCGTAAGTGTTTAATTTTAGGATTGTCTTTGGATTCAAGGAAGATGGTTGGCATAAGAAGAAAGTCCACGGCAGTCAATCAAAGATCAACTGCCGTTTAAAAATTAGTGGTGGTAGCTGGTCACAAGCTCAACTTCATTTTTTGAGCCAATGATGACAGGAACACGTTGATGCAGATTTGTAGGTTCGATTTCAAGAATGCGGACACGACCAGTCGTTGATGCACCGCCAGCCTGTTCCATCAGCATACTCATTGGATTGGCTTCATACATTAAACGTAAACGACCTGCTTTAGTTGGGTCTTTTAAGTCGTATGGGTACATGAAGATCCCGCTACGGCACAGAATACGGTGAATATCGCCGACCATACAAGCGACCCAGCGCATATTGAAATCTTTGGCGCGAGGACCTGTTTTACCTGCCAGCAATTCATCGATATAACGCTGTACAGGCGCTTCCCAGTGACGCTGGTTCGATGCATTGATTGCATATTCTTTAGTATCAGCAGCTACCTGAATCGCTTCAGAAGTCAACAGGAACTCTTGAGTTTCAGGATCGAAAGTGAAGAATACCACACCAGCACCCACAGTCAGTGCCATCATGGTTGATGGGCCATACAGGACATAACCAGCAGCAACCTGATTGACACCAGCCTGCATGAAGTCTTCTGCCTGAGTTACACTATTTTTTGCGGGAAGAATCGAAAAGATAGTGCCCACACACATGTTGATATCAATATTGCTTGAACCATCAAGTGGATCGAACAATACTAGATATTGACCATTTTCCTGAGCTGAAGTGAATTCATCCAGTTCTTCAGACGCTAAACCGCCTACATGTGGATGTACTTTTAATGCATCAATCAGATAATCATTAGAAATCACATCCAGTTTCTTCTGCTCTTCGCCTTGAACATTTTCATGCTGAGCACTACCTAATACACCCGCTAGAGCACCTTTTTGCAGGAGTTGGTCAATACGCTTGCAGGTATTTCCAATTGTTTCAATTACTTGTGCAAGTTCAGGTGTGAGGTTCCCGCTTTGTTGTTGTAGGAATTGGGATAAGGTGCGGTATGACATAAGGGAAAAACTCCAAGACTTATAATCGGGGAAAAAAGATCAAAACGATATACGGCTATATTTTAGAGGAGAATGTCCGAAAAGGACAATTAAACTGAATTATTTGTTGTGATTTTGCCCTTGCAACTCCTGTGGAAAGTGCTATGTTGAATCAAAGGAAAAAATGATCATAGGAGCACAGAGATGACAACATTAAAGTTTGATGCGACTCCAACGCCGAGCGAAGCGATTAATCTCGATGAAATTTCTGAAGACAAGATGAAAGAAGCGTGGAAGGATTACGAAGCAAAACCTGAATATAAAAAATTCAATAAACACGACATGATTGAATCCATGCAAACTGCAGAAGAAGGTGAAGGCAAAGAGTAATTTTATTCTTTGATCTTTCAAATATCCCTCTAATAAAAAAGCACTCGATTGAGTGCTTTTTTATGAATGATGTATTATTTAAATGATCACTTATTTTAGTAGTGGTGGAACAGCTTCGTAGTTGATTTCTACACGGCGGTTTTCTTTCCACGCACTTTCATCATGGCCAGGATTAACTGGCATTTCTTTACCATAACTCACTGCTTCAAGTTGGCCTGCATTTACACCAGAAGTGATCAGGAAACTTTCTACTGCTTTGGCACGACGTTCACCAAGCGCCATGTTGTATTCACGTGTACCACGTTCATCTGTATGGCCTGTCAGAGCTACACGAGAATTGGCATTTGCCATCAGGAACTGGGCATGTGCTTGCAGAGTACGGATATCGTCATTGCTCAGTTCGCTACTGTCATAGTCAAAGTGAACTACACGTTTAGCTAAATAAGCCTTATTTTCCGCAGTTACACCTTTAGCAGATGCACCGGCCATATTTTGAGCGCTTAAAGCTGCATCTTCACTTAGACCTTCAGTGTTTACAGTGGTGGTGCCACTGGTATCCAGGTTGCCAGTTTGGACTTCAGCTGCTGGTTTACGGCTGGCACAACCAGTCATTACGACTGCAGCTGCAAGTAAAGGAAGTGCAAATAATTTTACTTTGTTCATTCTTCATCTCCATGAAGGTTGATTATGGGGTAAAGCATTTATAAATATTGAACTATTATTTTGGTGCCCAAGCAGGTTCGCGGACTTCACCTGTTTCACTTGGCAAATTCATGCGGAACCGGCCATCGAGAGACATAATGGATAACAATCCACGGTTACCTTCGCGAGTGGCATAGACCACCATCTGACCATTTGGCGAGAAGCTAGGTGATTCATCCAGGCTGGTTGGCGTCAGGATATTGGTCACACCTGAGCTAATATCTTGTACAGCCACTTTATAGTTACTGCCACTTGGACGATGAACCAATGCAAGTTTCTTACCATCTGCACTTAAGGTCGCGCGGGCATTAAATGCGCCACGGAAAGTCAGACGTTTAGTACTTTCATTATTGAAATCATAGCAGTAAATCTGCGGAGAACCACCACGATCTGAAGTAAAGATAAATGATTTTCCATCTGGTGCATAACGTGCTTCTGTATCAATTGCGCTATCGTTAGTCATGCGTTTTAACTGACGTGTTTCCAGATTCATCTGATAGATTTCCGGGTTACCGTGCATAGACGCAGTGAACAGCATGCTCTTGCCATCTGGAGAGAAGCTTGGTGCACCGTTTAATCCACGGAAGCTGGCCAGCTTTTCACGTTGACCAGTCGCCAGATCCTGTACATAAATGGCCGGACGTTTGGTTTCAAAAGATACATATGCAATTTTTTTCGCATCCGGTGTCCAGGCAGGTGACAGGATTGGATCACGCGAAGTCAAAATAGTCTTTGGCTGTTCACCATCCGTATCGGCAATCTGCAAGGTATAACGCTGCTCAGGCGTTGCCGGGTTACGTAAGACATAAGCAATACGGCCAGTGAAATCTCCCGGAATACCGGTTAATGCCTGATAGATGGCATCACTGATCATATGGGCTGCCTGACGGGTACGTGACGCAGGAACAGTCAGCAACTCATTCAGTAAATATTGACGTTTTTCGACATCATACAATTGATACTGAATGCTATAAGAACCATCCGGATTGGTCTTGGATGAACCGGTCACTACATAAGGTACGCCTGCAGCTGCCCATGCTTCAGCATTTGGCGAATTCAGTTGTGCTGTAGCAGGTAAATTCTTCGAGGCACTGGCAAATTTTCCAGAACGATTCAGGTCATTTTCCACCACAGGATAAATACTCTGATCCTGGCTAAAAGGCACAATGGCAATTTTAGGAGCAGCTTCAGGAGCTTTGGTAATTTCCAGATGCAGTTGAGCCTGAGACTGGGTCGCAGTGACCGCACCCAACGTGGTCATGATTGCAAGGCAGAGTAGGTGTTTGCGTGTCTTTTCCATCATTCGTTATTTACTCAAATCAACGGAGTTATTTATAAGTGATTGGGCTACATCATCGCATGGATTTATGCGAAATAGACCACGAATTTATCATCAAACTGTTATATCACTATGGAGAGTGATTATTATTTAATCTGTTTCAATTGAAGTTTAACTCAAAAAAACAGCCATAACACTTTTTCTTTATTATGGCTGTTTCTCATTAATGAGCTGTAAAGGTTGAAGTAAAACTTCGTGCTTCACGGCGTGCATCCGGATCTGAAGGCATTGGATAAGGTGCAGCAGCACGTACTGCCGCTTCTACACTAGCTTTCATATCTGGATCACTGGCACTCACCACCACAGAAACCACAGAACCACTATCGCTCAAAGTGACCCGAGCAGTCGCTTTCTGGCCTGAAGAGCCCACAGGGGTATCCCATGCACGTCTGATTTTATTTTCGAAATCACGTTTTGCAGTAGAGGCAATTCGCTTAGATTCCGCTTTTTTCTGTGCAGCTTCTTCAGCAGCCTGTTTGGCTGCAGAGGCTTTGGCATCAGCTTCTGCTTTGGCTTTCGCATCTGCATCTGCTTTAGCTTTTGCCGCAGCCTCAGCTTTATGTTTAGCATCCGCCTCTGCTTTAGCTTTTGCAGCGGCATCAGCTTTATGCTTGGCATCAGCATCCGCTTTGGCCTTCGCAGCGGCATCAGCTTTACGTTTAGCTTCGGCCTCTGCTTTAGCTTTCGCCGCAGCGTCAGCTTTGTGCTTGGCATCTGCTTCCGCTTTAGCCTTCGCAGCCGCGTCAGCTTTACGTTTAGCTTCAGCCTCTGCTTTGGCTTTTGCCGCAGCGTCAGCTTTATGTTTAGCATCCGCCTCTGCTTTAGCTTTTGCAGCCGCATCCGCTTTACGTTTAGCTTCGGCATCTGCCTTGGCTTTTGCCGCAGCATCCGCTTTTGCCTTGGCTTGAGCCTCTGCTTTTTGCTTGGCGGCTAAATCAGCCTTTTTCTGCGCTTCAAGTTTGGCTTTTTGCGCAGCATCGGCTTTACGCTGTGCTTCTACTTCAGCCTTACGCGTTGCTTCAGCTTCGGCTTTAGATTTTTGTGCAGCCTCTGCTTTGGCTTTGGCAGCAGCCTGTTTTGCTTGTTCAGCGGCTTCAGCACGTTTTGCAGCTTCGGCTGCTTGCTGGGCGGCTTTGGCTTGAGCAAGCTCTGCCGCTTTGGCTTCTTGCTGAGCTTTTTGAATATCGATCTGTGGGGGTGCTGGTGCAGGCTGCGGTGCCGGAGGTGTCGGTGCAGCTGCCGTTGGAACCACAGGTGCAGGCTCTACACTCGGTTCAGCAGTTTGGGTAATTTCTTCTGCAATATTTTCATGTGCAGTTTCTTCAAACTCAGTTTCTTCACGAGTCACCGGCTTGAGGTCTTCAGGTTTAATTAAGACCGTTTTAATCTGTTTTGGCGGTTCAGGTGGCTTACTCATGCCCAGAAAAAGCAGGCCCACCAAAGCAACTGCATGGATTCCTAGCGTAAACCCAATCGCAATTGCTTTCTTCTGAAACGGTGGTTTCTGATAATTTTTCATACTTTATTCTAATGGCTTGGTCAGTAAACCCACTTGGGACAAACCGGCATCTTGCAGGCTTGACATTAAGGCCATCACATCGCCATAAGGGCGGGTGGTATGACCATTGATCACGACATTGAGGACCTTGTTTTCACTTTCAGCAGTGCTTTGCGCTTCTATCAAAGTCTGCGTCAAAGCCTCTAGGGTGATAGGACCTGTGGTTTGATTTTTATATTCCAGAAAATAAGTACCATCTTCTTTTAAAGTGACGATAGTAGGCGCATCTTTGGATTCAATTGGCAAGCCATTGGCCTGCGGCAAATCGACCTTGATGCCACTGGTAATCATTGGGGCAGTCACCATGAAAATGACCAGAAGTACCAGCATCACATCGATGTATGGCACCACATTCATGTCACTTTTCAGTGGTTTTTTAATGCGCTCGAAGCGTCCTGAACGTTGAATGGCCATTAGTCATTGTCCTGCGTAGCGCCCACAGATTGACGTTGCAGCAGCGCCACCATTTCTTCAGCGAACAGGGCACGGTCAGAGTACAGTGCTTCACCTTTAGATGTGAAATGGTTAAAGGCTAAAACCGCAGGAATTGCAGCAAATAAACCAATCGCCGTTGCAATCAGGGCCTCTGCAATACCAGGTGCGACAGTGGCCAAAGTAACCTGATCGACATCTGCCAGACCAATAAAGGCATTCATGATGCCCCAGACGGTACCAAACAGACCGACATAAGGAGCGACTGAACCAATACTGGCCAGCGCACCCAAGCCTTGTTCCAGATGCCCCTGATCACGACTTAAACCTACACGCAGAATACGCTCAGTACCTTCAATTGACTGGGCAGTTGGAGCATGGCGTTTTTTAAGTTTAAGGAACTCGCCCAGACCCTGATAGAAGATATCTTCCAGACCAGTACGTTTGGAATTGAGCTGGGCATTGTTATAAAGCGTCTTGAGTTCGGCACCTGACCAGAAAATTTTCTGGAAATGATCGTCGTCAGCCTGAGCCTTTTTATAGCTCATGGTTAACTTAGCAATCAGGTACCAGCTGTACAACGAGGCTAACAGGAGAGAAAGCATCACCAGTTGTACGACAGGGCTTGCTTGTAAAATAAGATCTGAGACTTGAAGAGATGATTCTAACTGAGTTGCCATAGCTGTTACGTGTGCCAAATAATTTTTTTAGTCTTGTTCCAATTCTTTATGAATCAGTTCGCGGATTTCATCAGGAAGTCGACGTGGTTTCATGTCTGCACTAATACATGCCAACTCGACCTCACCAGATGCAAGCATGATTTCACCACGATAAATATTTTGTTGCAATACAAATGATGAAGCTTTACATGAAATGACACGTGCAGTCACGGTAATCAGGTCATCCATGAGGATTGGACGCATATATTTGACATTAATTTTGTGCACAACAAAGTTATAGTCGGATTGATGCCAGTAGTGACTCACTCCGGAAGCACGTAACCATTCAGTACGGGTACGTTCCATATAGCGAATATGGTTAGCGTGGTAGACAATGCCACCCGCATCAGTATCTTCAATATAGACGCGGATATTGAATTCAAAGTGATTCGCCATAGTTTTGTTCCATGCAGATTTTACGAAATTATTGCTTGTTTTTAGAGGCTGGAGCAGGCTTAGAATTTGCCTTATTCATTCCAAAAGTCAAGCAATTTAGCGCGTCAAAGTTTAGCACTGTGAGCTTTGAGACCAATGGCACAAGATGTCAAATCTGGATGGAGTAGGAGCTAAGCCAGTACGGAACGGCCAATTGCTTATTAATACGGCGAAGTAAAAGCATGAATGAGACCAGTCACTCATGCTTGAGGAACTAAGAATCAGCTTTTGTTATTTTGCTTCCAGCTCGCTTGTACCTGATTGGCTACTTTCGGATAATCCAGTATAAAACGGACATGACTTTCTACGCCGGTTCTTAAAGTCGCATCATCGACTATAAAATTCGGGTTATGGTTCGGTGCTGCTTTGGCTGGGTCCTGATCTGCTGGCGTTGCACCGACGAAGACAAACAATGAGGGCATCAGCTTGCCATAATAAGCAAAGTCTTCACTGGCGCTGGCATTGTTATCGAGCAGATGCAGTTTATCTTCACCGTTCACCTTAGCCAGAGACGGACGCATCAACTCGGTCAAGGTTTTATCATTGGTAGTAACAGGTGCATAGGGCGCAATTTCTACTTTGACTTTGACATCATTGGCTGCGGCATTGTGTTCCAGCATTTTCGGCAAGTCTTTTAAAATGCCTTGACGCACATCTTCACTATTAGAACGAATCGTACCGACCATATTCACCTGATTAGGAATTACGTTTCCTGTGGCACCACCCTGAATACTTCCAATACTGACCACACCCATACCTTTGGTTAAATCAGCTTTACGGCTTAACAGACTTTGTAAATTATTAATCATCTGTGCAGAAGCATAAATTGGATCGCGACCTGCCCAAGGCATTGAACCATGTACCTGATGGCCATCTACCTGTATACGTAAATGATCCGCGCTATTGAGAATTGCACCATCTTTATAGAAAATATTGCCGCTTGGCATACCCGCCATCACATGCATTCCAAAAATCACTTCAGGCTGAGGATTCTTGAGTGCGCCATCAGCCAGCATTTTACGTGAGCCGATCTGATCACCTTGACTAAAGTTATCAATATCTGCACCGCCTTCTTCTGCTGGCTGGAATACAAAAACTACGGTTCCGGTAATCTTATCTTTATTGGTAGCGAGCACTTTGGCTGCACCTAATAGCATTGCAGTATGCGCATCATGACCGCAGGCATGCATCACATAAGTTTCCTTGCCTTGATAAATACCTTTCTGCTTGCTGGCAAAAGGTACAGCTGCCGTTTCCTGAATCGGCAAGGCATCCATATCTGCACGTAATGCCATGACGGGGCCAGGTTTTGAACCTTTTAGAACGCCGATCACACCTGTTTTGGCATAGCCTTTACGTACTTCAATACCATAGGACTTTAATTCTTTTTGTACTAATTCCGAGGTTTTGAATTCCATATTGCCCAGTTCAGGATATTGGTGAATATGCTGGCGTAGTTTGATGGTATGCGCTTCGGCTGCTTTAACAGAATCATCTACCCAATCTGCTAAAGCCAGTTGACTGCAAAATAAAAGAGGGAGACAAAATGAAAGCGTCTTATGCATGTTCATATCAGGGAGAACCTTAAAAATCTGAATAGAGTTAAAGAGATGCCTGAGCATTACATAATGCACTACATTTGACCAAAACCCTCTGAATATGGATTTCATACCTTTTCGGTATATTCATTTTTAGTACTTGCTGATAAAGGGAATTTTCTAGAGCTAAATATTGTAAAATTAGGTAATTATAAAAATTTAACGGTCTATTTTATTTAAAAAATTCAAACGAATAGAGAATTATTAAAAGGAATTTGTATCTGATTTAAAAATCTTTCATTAGACCTCTTTCATAAATCATTTTTTGCTCAGTTCCAAGTTGTAGATTCCAGCGATTAAATTGAATCTCAAACCAAGCCTTTTACCTCTATTTCGATAACGCTCAGCAAGGATTTTGAAGGTTTT